>JABRVX010000054.1 GCA_039961735.1 Fimbriimonadia bacterium | reverse complement strand
ACACGTTGTACTTCACCTCCCGAAGCCAGTTCGAGAACTTCAGCGCAACGTCGTAGGTGCACGAAGTGGTGTACGCACTGTAGTTGCCCCCGCTGTCGAGGGTGATCGGCACACTGTCCAACACGATGGACGTGCCAGGCTGACGAAACTCCATTACAGCGCTTTGGCCGGCCCCGCCCAGGTACTGCTCGAGGGTCACCTTGCCGGTCACCTGAGCCGTCGAGGAACTGAGGCCGACAGTCATACTGTACTGGTTGCGTGTGTCGTTTGCCAGGTAGACACGGATGAAGTAGTCCTTCGCTGGACCGCTGTTGTTGTAGCTGAGGGTCTCGGTGTTCGACAGGGTTCTGCTGGCAGCGACGGGCGAACCACCGCATGCATCGTATAGCTCCAGGTCTATGTCACCCCACGCGTGGGTGAAGGTTAGCGAGACGTTGAGTGTCGTGCAGGGCGAAACCGTCACCCGATACCAATCCTCCGCTGCGCTCTTCACCACGAGATCGTTATACGTGCCGGCCCCCACCGCAGCGGGACCCTGACACGTGTCGTTGGGCTCGAACGCATCGTCGCTGCCGGATTGCAAGTACGACGAGAAGCCTCCGGAGGAGTACGCCGTACTGAACTTACCGAAGTAGTCCGGAGCCGTCGGAGTCTCGCAGAAGGAGCCACCGCAGCAGAGGTTACCGACTACCAGACCGGACGCGGCGAGCAGCAGTGCGCTGCCCGAGGAGCCGTAGTCCGTGACGCCGCCGTTGGTGTTCCATACTACGCGATGGGAAGTGGGACCACTGGCGTTGCCCGTCTTCTTGCCGAAGGAAATGCGCTTCCAACTGCCCTGCGGGTGCTGAATACACACAACGTCGGTGTTGAGGGGGGGATCGGTCGTAGTCCAACCGAGCCATGCCACACCGGCGGGAACTGCTCCCTGCAGCAGAAGAAGTGTCGAATCGGCTGTCGAGTACGTCCGGACCAAGTTGGCATAGCTGGCATAGCGACTCGTAGCGAAGCTGCCTCCACAGGTCAGGCGATGATAGAAGAACCGCGCTGACACCGTCTTGGCGACCGTATCGGTGCTAATACAGTGGTTGGCAGTCAGTATGTATGGCGTGTAGTCGCTCGCCGCAGTATTGATGAGCTGAGCGCTGCACAGGTATGTCCCGCCGTCTGTGAACGTAATGTAATGGCAGGCATTCCGAAGCGTCAACCACGGCTCACCGTAGCAAGCCGAATCCAACCAGCATGAATCGTCAGCGATCGAGACATCCTCCCATTCTCTGAAGATGTCGCGGTAGATGTGCTGAACCTCGTCGATGCCGAATGGCAAGCGCTCTGGCCGATCCGGGCCCGGGGTGAAGTACTCCACGCAGACCATGTTGCCGACCACGTCCGGCGTGTAAAACTGGCCTTCGTCCCACGGGCCGCGACCGTAGAAGAGTTCCAGGCAGTCGAGCGGGCGGTCGGGCGGGAACACGGCCAGTTCCGCACCCTCCGGCATGTTCACATACGCGAAGTGCAGCCGTAGTCCATAAGCACCTTGGGCTCGAATGGTGGTGCTCCACACCCAGCCCTCATCGCCGGCGCGCCTCCACTCGCCCTGTTCGGCCGAGATCCCAACTGGCCGAGGCACACCGACACGCAGGGCCTTGCACTTCGAGGCGTTCTCTTCGTCTTCCAGGTGCAGCGTCAGAGTGTCTACGGGGCCCAGCTCGTGCCACTGTGAGGTGAACGGTCCTCCGAGCCCGAAACGGATGCTGGGTGGTTCCGCTAGTGGCTTCGCAGTATAGGGTGAACGGTGATCTACGAGCAGCGGTGCTTGTTCGACAGGTGCCTTCGCTCGCTGAGCGGGTGCAGCGGCAATCAGAAGCGCAGCCCACGCGGCTGCAAACATAAAGTGAGTCAGTCTCATCGCAGCAAACCTTCTCCTTGTCCCGAGTAGCCCGAAAACTTCGGGCCGGATTTATAGACAGGCACAGCGACCTTTGGTTCCCGGTATGTGGCCGGGTTCACAGGAGCCCGTGGTGGCGGCCCAGCCAGAATGCCAGAAGCCAGGCCGCCCCGTCCTCCTCCATCGTGCCGTCACCGCCCCCGTCGGCCACGTAGGGATTGGTGTTCCAACGGTAGACCGGGCGCTCGGAGGGAGGTAGTACCGTGGTCAGCTGACGCCGCCCGAAACGATCGGGCGTGGGGTCGATCTCCACGTCGGTACGAAAGGAGTTTCGGCACTCCCAATCCCGCAGGTCCCATGGCCACTCCTCGAGCGTGCTCCGAGCATCGGCCACCAGGTTTTCGTCCGGTTCGATAGCCGCAGCGATTAGATTGAATAACGAGCACCGTTCTGGCCGTTCGATCTCGATGCTACGTCGGAGGCTGTCGAGCAGAAGCTCCCGATTGTCGCCAGACGGGATGAGCCGAGCGAGCGAGTAGTAAGCGAGGAAGGCGAGCTGGTCGTCCGAGTGGTTGACCTCGTAGGGTGCCAGCATCTTCTGTGTTATCGCATTGCGCATGTATCCATGTTGCTCGATGAGGCGCTGCATGGCTTGGTCGTACGCGGGGTTTCCGGTGAGTAGGTGTCCGACTGCGAGGAACGCAAGGATGCACAGCGAGTTGAGGCCTCGTTCGTGATCCCACTCGGGGTCGTCATTCAGACTGCTCGGACGAAAGTTCGCCCATCTCGTCGGCAGTCCGCCGGGTCCGATCAAGCGGTAGTCGTTTCCAAGGAGATGGTCCAGAATGCGGCCACAAGTTGCAGCGACTCGTTCGCGGTGCCGACCATCCGGCATGAGGGACCAGTAGACGTGATAGGCGAAGAAATGACCGGAAAGTTCGTCTGAGGAGGTGTCCCCTTTCCACCAGGAACCGGGGATGGTCTCGCTCTCGAACCACTCGCCCTCGTTCCAGAGTACGTTGGCGGCGCCTCGACGGACAAGACTGCGTGCAGGGAAGCCGGGGATGCCCGTCGCCTGCTCCAGGCTCAGCAGCGCAGCCATCGACTCGTCGGCGCGTCTGGTGGCCTCGGCATCGGCGGTGCTGGCAAAACGGAAGCACTGCGCAGCCACATAGAGGCCTGTCCATAGCCCATCGTTGTCCACCGAGCGGTAGAAGTGGCTGGGCTCGCCACCGGGGCTGAGCTTGCATCTTGCAACGAACCCGCCCAGCGTGTGCCGCTCTTCGGTCAGGCGTTGGTAGTGCTCCGCCTTCTGCTCCAGGGTCATCGGACGTCGCTCGATGCGAGACCAGCCCGCATCTGTTCTCAGCCAGGCGTCGAGACCGTCGAACCGGAGCTCGGTGACGTGGTTGGCAGGCAGCCACCTTCTGCCCCAGAAACAGCGCCACATGCCTTTCGAGTAGCGAGCGGCTCCGTGCTCCCCTCCCACCCACACGTCGCCATCCGGTCCAACGGCGGCCACTTCCCACGTAGGCAGCGGGCAACCCGGCGGCACTTTGTCTGGCGGGACAGGCCGGCTCGGCGGCGCATCGGGCACGGGGTAGTGTGCGATATCCTGAAGGAACGCGCCCGAAGCACCGCCTTTTGAACTCACGTATCGGCCCGCCGCTAGTTCAGGTTCTCGACGATGACCGCAAGAGCCTCACCACCACCGATGCACGGCGTAGCCAGACCGAAGCGGCCGTCATGCTGTTTCAGTGCGTGAATAAGGGTAACCAAAAGCCTGGCTCCAGTAGCGCCGATAGGGTGACCCAGTGCGACCGCGCCTCCGTGGACGTTCATTTTGGCCCGGTCAATGCCGAGCTTGCCCGAAACTGCCAGGGCGACGACCGCAAACGCCTCGTTGATCTCGAAGAGCGAGATGTCCGAAAGCGACATGTCTGCTCGTCGGAGTGCGTGTTCGATGGCTCCCGCGGGGGCGGTGGTGAACCACTCGGGCGCCTGGGCACAGCCGCCATGGGCAACGATACGGGCGATGGGCTTTGTACCCAACCTGTCGGCGGCCTCGGCACTGGCGAGAACCAGGGCTGCCGCGCCGTCGTTGATAGAGCTGGCGTTGCCCGCGGTCACGGTGCCGGTCGGCTCGAAAGCGGGCTTCAACCCGGGGAGCTTCTCCAGATTCGAGCGGCCGGGCTCTTCATCGGTATCCACCAGAATCGGATCACCTTTGCGCTGCGGGACCGAGACCGGCTCGATCTCTTGGCGAAAGCGTCCCTCGGTAATGGCGGCTAGGGCACGGGTATAGCTCTCGATCGCGAACTCGTCCTGCGCGCCCTTCGAGATGGCAAACTCGCGAGCGCACAACTCGGCAGCACTGCCCATGTGGAAGTCGTTGTACGGGTCCCATAGCCCGTCGTGCACCATTGTGTCCAAGATGTTCGCGTTGCCCATTCGGTAGCCTGTGCGAGCCTTATCCAAGGCGTAAGGCGCGAGGCTCATGCTCTCCATGCCACCCGCAACGACGACGTCGGCGTCTCCGCAGCGAATGGCCTGCGCTCCCATGATCACGGTCTTCATGCCGGATCCGCACACCTTGTTCACCGTGGTGGCAGGCACGTGATTGGGCACTCCAGCGCCTATGGCGGCCTGACGCGCGGGCGCCTGGCCTAGGCCACCCGTCAGCACGCAGCCCATCAGCACTTCGTCCACTTTGTCCGCCGGCACGTTGGCACGCTCGAGTGCCGCACGAATGGCGGTCGCGCCCAGCTTCACCGCGGGAACGGTCCCTAGTGTTCCGAGGAATGAACCGATCGGCGTCCTTGCCGCGGATAGCACTACTACGTCTCTCATTTCGGATTCTCCCTTCCCTGTACTGCCCTGACCCCGTCGACAGGGCTTGCGGCCATTGTACAGGGCGCGCCGCTCTATGGCCAAGGGATGGCCCGCCTTGGGAAGCAAGTCACGAAGGGTTCGAGGGTGACAAAAAAGTGGTGCCGCAGACCGGGCTCGAACCGGTGACACCTGGATTTTCAGTCCAGTGCTCTACCAACTGAGCTACCGCGGCACCGTGTGGCGCGGACGACGGGACTTGAACCCGCGACCTCCGGCTTGACAGGCCGGCGCTCTAACCGAACTGAGCTACGCCCGCGTGTTGGCATTTGCTCGCTGCGCGACCCGAGAACACCCCGGCTTCCCGCCTACGCGGGAATAACGAGAATGCGGCACCGGCCTGGTGGGCGAAACAGGACTCGAACCTGTGACATCTTCCTTGTAAGGGAAGCGCTCTACCACTGAGCTATTCGCCCGAACGAGCAGCGTGCATTGTGACACGGAACTCGTTCCATGTCAATGAAGGCCGAGCCCCATGGATTGTTCCTGCGAAGAGAGCTTCGACCTGCGGCGCGCTATGACCCCGAGCGACGCCAGAGGCTCTTGCGCAGGGTTCGATACACCCCGTAGCACCCCAGCACACCCAGCCCGAGCAACGACAGCAACGTAGCCTGCCAGTACCCAGCCAAGCCCACAGGGAGAGCATCGCGAAAACGTGCCAACAGCCCCTTACCGGAAGGGTCGCTCGCGGCCTGGCCAGCAGTTTTCCACCAACTGGAGCCTAGGGCGGTCGCCTCGTTCCAGAACCCCGCAAATCCGCCGGGAAAGAAGAGGTAGATCATGACTACGAACAGCGTAGGGAGGCCGAGACCACAGACCCAGCCGGCGATGCGGGCACGCCGGATGCGAGCCGCTTCGCGTCGGACGCTGAACTTGACCCTATCAGCCAGGTCGGCGGGCGGCTCCGGCACGGGAACGCGCTCCAGCTCCTCGACGAACGCCTTGGCGCGCGCTAGTTCGGCTGCGCAGTTCGCACAGACAGCGATGTGCCTCGAGAACTCAGGAACCACGCTCGGTTCCAGTTGGTCCTCGATGGCCGGTTCTATCAGTGTTAGGGCCTGTTCACACGTCATCTTGCTAGCTCCTCGGTGGGAAGTGGGGTCGGGTTGAGAACGGCGAGCTCTCGCCGAAGGATGGCTCGAGCGCGGAAGAGCCAACTCTTCACGGTGCCTTCCGGCGCGTTCAGCAAGTCGGCAATTTCCTCGACATCCATGTGCTCGAAGTGACGGAGAACGATAATCTGGCGGTACTTCTCGGGCAGGTTGGCCACGGCTCGGTGCACCGCGCGCTCGCGGTCCATCTCGAGCACCTGCTCTTCGGCAGGCGGGGCCGGGTCGCGCAGAGTGTGCTGGTGGTCCTCCAGTGGGTCCGGCGCTCTGCTACGGGCACGGCCGAGGTCTATGGCCACGTTCGCGCATATCTTGTAGAGCCACGGCCTGAGCGGCTTTGCCGTGTTGAACTCGGGCAACGCGCGATAAGCCTTCACGAAGGTCTCCTGAACCGCATCCGATGCGTCATCCGAGTTGCCCAACATTCTGTAGGCAAGTCCGAAGAGCGCCCGATAGTGCAAGTCCACGAGCTCGTCGAAGGCCGCCGTGTCGCCTCTTGCAGCCCGCCGAATCAGCTCGGCCTCGGGCGGGCACGTGATTTCGAGTTCCATGCGGGTTCTCCGTAGTATTACGCCGGCCGGCGCGGCTGGGTTGCGGCTCATCGTGCAGTGTTCGAGTGAGGTGACAGCCACCACCGGCAAGCCGAATCGGATGCTACCCCGTACCCCGAAGACAGGACGAACGGACGGCCGAACCCGAGGGTCGCAGCCGTCCGCTGTCGCGGTGGGCTCTGTTGGTAGCAGGGCTGTTACTTGAGGCTGAAGGCGTAGAACCAGGACTTGTGGTAGCCGTCGCTCCCGAACGCACCCTGGAGCCCGAAGGCGACTCCCGCTGGCGTCACCATGGTCGGCAGGGTGTTGGTGACCGTACCGTTGATGCTGGGCCGAAGCATGTAGTAGTTCAGGCCGAGTGTCGAGCAGAAGGCATAGCCCACGCCGTCGGTGGAAAACGCCCAGATGTAGGGCGGGGCGTCCGCTTCCTCGCGCGTAGCGACGGCAAGCGACCCGAGCGCGCCCGTTCCTGGAATGGGAATGGTCGGATATCCCGCAACGTTCGCGCCGGTGATCAAGTCTAGTCCCCGTATGACGCGGTCCTCGCACAGGATGAACGCACTCCGCGGGCCAGCGGTCACCAGGTCCACAACGGGCGCATCCAGCTGCACGAGCCACCGAAGCCTCTGGCCGGCTATGCTCAGGCTGCCTGCCATGTGATCTGCAGTACGAAAGGCCAGGTAAGACCCAGTGTCGTTGACCTGCAAGCGACCGACGATGGGGCTGTCGGAGACCTTGAGCTGCCAGCGAAGCACGAGGTCGGCGGCGCCGAGACAGGCAATGCGGCCTGCGGAAGTGCCTATGAATACGTTCCCGTTGATGGCCACGGGCGGCGTGGTGGCGACGAACGGGATCGAAACCGACTGGGCCCATCCGCCCTGTCGGGTCACCTTATGGATACGGTTATCCGCAGTGAGCACGAGGAACTGCGGTCCATAGGCGATCGGCTCGAACACCACAGGAGCGCCGTTCGATGGCCGGGTGATGAGCGTCGAAGGCGGCAAGCCGGCATCCAACGGCGCGGTGTCTGCGATCAGCAGCCGACCGTCGTCCAGAGACCACGCCATGTGCATCCCCGAGAAGCAAGGACGACCGACGGGCAGGCAGTCGATCGGATATCCAGTAGGCCACGGCTGGCCGACCTTGCCGATGAACAGGTTCTTGTTCACCCCCGCGAGATAGGCATACCTTTCGTCGGCGCCTACGGCTTGGATGCGCTCGGCCTGGCTGCTCCACTGCTGCGCTGCAACCCAATCGTCCGCCCGGCGGCCTGCGGTCACCACGTCGCTCCATGAGACCGAAGACATCGAGCCCACCTCTCCGGTACCGAGGGAGGAGACGGTGGCGACGCCGAAGAGCCCGTCGGTAAGGAGGTCGGCATTCGGGGCGCGGAACAGCACCCTGAACGTGTAGCTCTCGCCCCTGTCGAGCTCTACGGTGTTGTCGGGTATCGGCCCACCCGAGGAGTTCGTGATGCAGGCCGCGTAATTTGCCTCGCTCTGCCACCATTCGAGGTCGTCCGACGCGAAGGATATGCGGAATCGGTCGAGGCCGTTGCCGGTGTTCGTAAGGGTCGCTGTGACGAACGTGTTTGTCGAAGCATTCCAAGTCCGCCAGTTGTTTTCGGGAACGATTTGCCCGGTGACCCCATACACCTGGCGCACGACACAATATGCCTGTGGAGAATGACTGGCAAACGTGGAGCCCTTAGCGTCTCGATACGAAGCTGACGCGAACGAAGAAAGGGCAACGTGTGCAGGAGCCATCTGCGCCTGACACGATGCAGCGCAGCCCATCGCCATCAATGCCCAAACGGGCAAAACGGATCGCATTGCAGTTCACCTTCCGAAAATGCCGTGACGCCCGGCTTCTTCCATAAAGCTCGGATCGCACGTACCCGCACATCCCCGAGAACAGCACAGCGAACCCGTTGCACTACCAGGTCGGGCTCGGAGTGCTCAACCTGCACCGATTGTGGCGTACAATGTTCGCACGCACAGTACTCGAGGCGCACCCCGAGAAATGCCGTGCGCCTTGGCACGTTCGTGCATGAGCAGAGGAGGACCCTCATGGCTCGAAGGGGTTTTACCCTAATCGAACTACTGGTAGTCATCGCTATCATCGCGATCCTAGCAGCAATACTGTTTCCAGTGCTCTCTAGGGCGCGCGAGTCCGCTAAGTCCGCGTCGTGCCTTAGCAACATGAAGCAACTAGGCATCGGGTTTCGCATCTATCTGGACGACTTCAACAGCCGCTATCCCAAAGCGGGAGAAGGCTATCGGACTGCGGGCATCCCCTACACCGCAAACTGGGTGACGGCGGGGTCTGGAGGTGGTGCTGCCGACCGCTGCCCTCCGGCGATGCGCGTGCTCTCCTACTGTCTCGACGTGGCCGACCCGAAGACGGGTAGCCTGTACAGGTACGTGAAAGACGTGCGCGTGTACACCTGCCCTAGCAATCTGAAGTCCCAACCCAACTGCGGGTTCAACCACTGCCCAGGTGGCATCAAGAACAGCTACGGGACTATCCAGTGGGCGGGCAACGAAGCGAAGACCACCTACAGCATGAACTCGATGTTCGACAACGGCGGCACGCAGACACCCGGCATCCGCTATCAGCAGGTGCGATACCCGTCTTCGACGTTCATGTTATACGACGAGTGGGGGATGACTATCAACGATGCGTACTTCGTTGCCACCACTTTCGACTCGTTCGGGGAGCAGCACAACACGGGTGCGAATATGCTGCACGCCGATGGAAGCGCCAAGCGATACAACTTCGACGACGTGAACAGCAACGGCGGTCGCTTCTACTACCGCTACAACCCCTTCCGCGAGGACGAGTAGGCACGCCTAGTCTACTAGGTGTACTTGGCTCGAGTCGCCGAGAACCAATCGAGCGTTCGTTTGACCACCCGTGACGTGTACGTCGCTGCCAATCAGGCTATCACGTACCGTGAGCCCAGGACCCAGAATGCGACACCCTGACATGAGGATCGAGTTCTCGACAGCGCACTTCTCGAGGCGGCAACCGTCACCAACCGACACGTTGGGCCCGAGCGACACGTCGTGCAGCACGCATCCCGCGCCGATGGCGACAGGCCCAGTCACGGACACGCTGAGCATCACCGACTCCTCACCTACTACAAGGGCTCCCGACACGCTCGTGTCTGGACCGATCTCCGCCGAGGGTGCGATCAGCGGCTGGATGTCCTCCAGCACGACACGGTTGGCGTCCAGGATCGCTTCCACCGTTCCCGTGTCCTTCCACCAGCCGGACACGATATGGGAGCGCACGTCGCCACCACGCTCCACGAGACCTTGGATGGCATCGGTGATCTCGAGCTCTCCGCGAGCCGAGGGCTTCAGCGTGTCAATCACGGCGTGGATGCTGGAATCGAAAAGGTATACGCCGACGAGCGCGAGGTCGGACTTGGGGTGCTTCGGTTTCTCCTCCAGGCGCACAACGTGCTCGCCGTCCAGTTCGGCCACGCCGAAGTCCTGAGGGTTCGGCACGCGGCAGAGCAGAATGGTGGCGTTCGGCCGCTCACGCTCGAACTCCGCGACGAGGTCGCACACGCCCGACTTGATGAGGTTGTCGCCGAGGTACATGAGAAAGGGGGCATCGGCCAGATAGGGGCGTGCCGTCTTTACTGCATGCGCGAGGCCGAGGGGCTCGTCCTGACGGATGTAGGTGACACGCAGGGACCAGGGGCTGCCATCTCCCACCGCGGCCCGGATGTCGGGCTCCGTTTCCCCGACGACGATGCCCACTTCCTCGATGCCGGCGTCGCGCATGGCCTCCAGGCCGTAGAAGAGCACCGGTTTGTTGGCGACGGGCACGAGCTGTTTGGCCATGCTGAAGGTGATGGGTCGTAACCGCGTCCCCTTGCCCCCGCTGAGAATAAGCCCTCTCACGGGGAGACTCTTCGCCACGCCCCCGCAGGTACCCTAGCGGCATGGGCGAGTTGCACCATGTGGTTGCGTTGGTGACGGGGGCGGGGAGCGGGATCGGAAGGGCGACGGCGCTGCGTCTGGCGGCTGGGGGCGCCAAGGTCCTCGTTCACTACAACACCTCGAAGGAGGGCGCGGAGCGCACGCTCGCGGGGCTGGGCGAGAAGGGCCTGGGGTTGGTGCAAGCGGACCTGTGCGATTGGGATGCAGGCAGTGCGGCGATGCAACAAGCGCTAGCGGAGCACCCAACGCTGAACCTGCTGGTTGCCAACGCAGGCGTTTACGAGCCGATGCCCTTTCTGGAAGAGGAGCACGCGGTCGCCGAGAACTGGTCGCGCGCGCTGGACATCAACCTGCTGAGCGTCGTGGGCATGGCGCACGCCTTCGCCCGACACCGGCGCGGGCAGGGAGGCAAGATCGTGATGGTATCGAGCCGGGCAGGACACCGAGGCGAGGCGGGTGCCACAGCATACGCGGCGAGCAAAGCAGCGATGATCAACTTGGTGAAATCGCTGGCAGTGGAGCTTGCCCCGGAACGCATCTACGTGACCGCCGTTGCACCGGGCTGGACCGACACGCCGATGTCTCGGGCCGAGCCCGCTGACAAGCAAGAGGCTGCCGTGCAGAGCATCCCCTTCGGCCGGATGGCGACCGCCGACGAGATAGGCGCGGTGATCGCCTTCCTGGCGAGCCGGGAAGCGGACTACCTGACCGGCGTGACGGTTGACGCAAACGGCGCGAGCTACCTGAGGTAGGCCCGCGGGGCCCTTCAGCTTGCAATGTGCGTCTGATGGGGTAGGTCGGCGGGCGCGGGCAGGGCATCGAGGCTCTACTATCCCGGATTCCGATGCTTCCACTGCTTGGGGGCAGTGTTATAGTGTTTTTCTCGGCGATGTCGTGTGCCAGCGTGGGCAGCTTTAGAGGATCCGCTGGGCGCTCTTTCGGTTCCAGACGTTCGCACGGTGCGGACATCTCGTGGGTCTGCGAACGGCTACAGCCCGCAGCCGCACTGATGCGCAGGGAGTTGTAAGCGGAACACGCGATTGACCGCCTGCGTCAACGCCGTAGTAATCGTTCCCAGCTCGCCGGTGGCAAAGTGCTCAGATCGCTCCTGCAGTCTTGGACGGAACGTACTCGCCGGTGAAGTCCATCCGAAGCTCGGTGTCGCCGCCCATGTCCACGACCATCCCGGTCACCTTGCCGATTATCTTGACCAGTTCTCCGTTCGCGAGGTCCACCCACACGGTCAATTCGGCCTCCACCTTTCCTTTGTCCGCACGGAAGGGCTTCTCGACGTACTTGTGCTCCAGCTTGGCGCACCGCACCCCGTTTACGGTCTCGATGGCCAGCAGCTTGATGTCCGCCGTGCCGCCGCGAAGACCGCCCTTCTCATCGGCTTTCGGTTCGTGCTTCCACGCCTGGCCGATAGCAACAGGCTTATCGGGATAGACGACCTGGATGGCCCTCCCGAGGCGCAGCCCCATGTCGTCCTCCGTGTTGGAGGTCTCCATCTTCAGAATGTCGTTGCGCGGGGTCACGAGCATCTTGTCCATGCCCGGCTCTTCCGAGGGATTAGGAAGCTCCATGTCGTTGAACTTCATCGTCAACTTCAGCTCCCGTGATTCGAGCTGGGCGTTGCCTTCCGGCGTGACCTTGACGCACTTCTCGACGTCTTCTCGCTCCACGACCAGGCGGTATTCCTCGCCCTGGGCGGGCAGGATGACGGCCCTCGAAGCGTACTTGCGCTCCGTGCCCTCTTTGAAGACGCGCTTGAGCGTGTAGGTCTCCTGGCCGAGCGCCGGGACAGCAACGAGACAACCGAGGATAAAGGCAAATGCGATAGTTCTCATCTGGATTGGTCCTTTCATGGTGAAAACGGTGCGGCGGGTGGGGTCCTGCGATCCTTCGGCTTGGCATCGAACCGAACCGTGCCATTGACAAGAAGACTCTGGATGGCGAAGCTTTTGATGGTGGCCATGCCCTTTACGAGGGTGCCCGTTGCTTGGTCCAGCCACACATCGGCAGATACGGTCACGGGGTTCTCGCCGTCGGCTCCGGGCTCGCCCTTCAGCTCCATCCTCACCTTGGCGGTCTTGGCGCCGGCAACGTCCTCGACACCAACCATCTTGTACTCGATTGTGCCGGGAACCGCACCGACTTTGGGCTCCGTAGGGGACATCTTCCAGGTCGAGCCGATCTCGACGCCTTCGGCAGGTACGTACACATTGAGGACGGTCGCTACCAGCCGAGCGATCTCGGCCTCCGGACCGCCGCCATCCACGGTCAGCGCCGCAAGGCGACCATCGGGAAGAAGCCACGTTCGCGTGCTGGGGGGCAAGCGGTCCATGTCCCCCATCGCCTGGCCGTCGAGCGTGATGTCCATCTTCGTCCACTCTAGGACGTGCGCGATGGTGTCCTTGCGGTCACCTTCCTTCACCGTGCCCTTGCAGGTCTGCTTGAGCAAGGCCTCTATGGTGACCGTGGAGCCGGTGAACTCCAGCTCGAAGTCCCCCTTCATGACGTAGGTCTGCTCGGTGCCCTCCATGTGGGTGCGCGTGATAATGACCCTGTCGCCTGCCTGCGCGCCAGCGGCCAGCAGCACAATACTGCAGAGTGCAACTGCTCGGATGCTCATGACGGAATGCCTCCCTTCGTTACGGTGGTCCCATTCGGACGGTTCGGCGGATTATGGCGCATAGGCTGGACCTTAGCCATTACCGCCCTGTGGTCGTAAGGCAATTCTCGGGGCGTCGCTAGGGCAGACCAGGTTGCGAACCCACGGGTAGACTGCCGCCATGGGCGGCTGGGACGAGGTACTGTTCCGCTGGATCAACGAGGGGTGGGCTAACCCGTTTTTCGACCACTTCATGCCCTTCGTCACCCACCTAGCCAAGAACCCCGTGGGCATCGCGATGCTTACGCTCGCCTGGTTCGCGATCTTGATCTGGGGCGGGTCGAAGGGCCGGCGGGCCGCGCTGCTGGTCCTGCCCGCCGTGCTCATCTCGAACGAGCTGGCGGACTTGGGGAAGGCTCACCTCGGATACCTGCGGCCGTGCGTGGAACTGCCCGGGGTGCGAGTGCTGGGCGAGTCGCTCACCAGCGGGGGTATGCCCTCGGCCCACGCGGCCAACATGGCTTCGGTGGCGGCCGTGCTGATCGCTCATCTCGGGCGGGCGTGGTGGCCGGTGTGGCTGCTGCCGTTCGTGTCGGGCCTGTCCCGCGTGTATATCGGAGTACACTACCCGTCGCAGGTCGCGGTGGGCTGGCTGCTGGGAACTGCGGTCGGCCTTGCTATCGCGTGGCCGTTCCGCGTGCGGGAGAAAGAGCCCGCGCCTGTCCAGACCAATATCCACTCTAGAGAGACGAAGGAGGGAAAGGGTGATGACCTGTCCGAAATGCCATGACCGGCTGGAGGCCGTGGACATTCGAGGTGTGCGGGTGGACGCATGCCCGAAGTGCGCGGGGATATGGTTCGATGCCGGAGAGCTGAAGCAGCTCCAGGCTTCGGGACCGTCGGCGTGGGTAGACCTCGAGGCGCGTATCGCGCCGCGAAGCGAGGAAGCCGCCGTCTGGCCAGGTCACACGATGAAGGTGTGCCCGCAGTGCTCGCTCCCGATGCTTGCATATCGCTTCCTGTACGACTCGAACATCACTCTCGACGAGTGCAATGGGTGCGGCGGAGTATGGGTGGACGATAACGAGCTAGCGGCCATGGCCGAGTTCCTGGAGAGGACCGAGAAGGAACTTGCCGGTCTGCCGAAGACGAAGCTGACACCGGAAGAGATGGACCGCATCGCGGCGAAGGCCCGGATGAGCCCGCGCACGGCAAGCGGCATCGGAGGGATTCTGTCGGCCCTCCGATCTATCACACTGCGGCCGCCTGGGCAGTAGCAGTACGCTACTTGGCCGTCTGCTTCAGCAACTCCTTCACGGCCTCGTGGAGCTGCCGGTCGTAGCCTATCATCGAGTCCTCGAAGCTATTGTCCACGAATATGTCAGGAGGAACGCCGTAGTTCTCCAGGTTCCGCCCATCCATATCCCACCAACCTGCCACGGGCAGCCGGAATCCGGTGGTACCGTCTACCAATCGGATGTCATAGGTCCCGATGACGCCTCCGTACGTGGGCATGCCTAGCACCTTCCCGAACCCCAGGTAGCGGAAGCCTGACGGAACGATCTCGGCGTCCGAACCAGAGAACTGGTTGATCATCATCAGCGTGGGTTTGCCCCACATCTGGAAAGGCATGGTACGCTTCGGGCCACCGCGGCCTTTCTCCCAAGCGTGCTGGCGACGAGCGAGTAGTGCATAGATGTCATCGTGTAGCCACCCGCCGCCGTTATAGCGAACGTCTATTATCAGTGCGTCCTTGCCTTGACACCAAGGCCCGAACATCCATCGCTGCATCTTCTGGAACGACTCCTGTCCCATGCCCTGTATGTGTAGGTAGGCAACTCGGCCATTGGACCACTGCTCCACCTTCTTGGCATTATCGTCTACCCACTCGTCGTACAGGAGTTGCCCGAGGTTGCCCGTAGGGCGAATGTGAACGACGCGGTCATTGCCGGCAGCATCACGGACCTGCAGCGCGATACGCCTCCCTACGGTGTCCGCCAGGTGCTCCCATATGCGCTCGTCGTAGGTGATCTGCTTGCCCTCGATGGATAGGATGACATCTCCAGGGTAGAGGCGGCTGTTAGGGTCATCGGCGGGGCTACGCTTTACCACACGCGACAATTTCGCACCGGGGCCTTCGTAGGTTTCATCGAACTCTACTCCCAACCCTCCGGTCTGCCTCACGTTACGATCGGTGGCATACATACCAGTGTGGCTCGCCTTCAGCTCGCCCAATATGCGCGCCCAGGTGTCGTAGAAGTCCTCCTTCGTCGAAATGTATGCGGTCAGGGGCCGATACTTGTCACGGATCGCCTTCCAATCCAAGCCGTGCATTTCTGGATCGTAGAACTCTGCTCCCATGGTGGCCCACGCTTCGTCGAACATCTCGTAGAGCTGTGCCCGCTTGTCGTAGGTGAGGTAGGCAGAAAAGCCGAGAGCCTCCGAGGAACCTCCACTCGCACTGATCTTGCGAATGCTTCCGCCGGGACCGATGAACCACAGCTTGTCCGACTTCGATGGGAAAGTCAGCACGCTCGGCTGCTCGTTATGGGTCGTGATACGCCGAGCGTCGCCGCCATCCATCGGAACGATCCAAAGATCGCTAGCATGGCCATCGGAGGACTGGAAAATCACTGCCTTGCCGTCCGCCGTGATTGCGAAGTCACTCACTCCGGCTGGTAGGGACGTAAGCTGTTTCGCGCGCTCCTCGATCAGATACTCGTCTATCTCCAACGTACTCGGGCTCTCGGCCGGTTTCATCTCCTCGTCCTTTTTGCGCTCTTCGTACGGCTTGTCCTCGGGATCGGGCTCCGCCTTCAGCGGCAATCGGAACACCTGACTCGCACCTGCACGTCCCGAGAGAAACAGCAGGTTCTTGCCGTCTGGGCTGAACGCCGGGCGACTGTTCCATCCGAAGTGTTTCGTGACATCGAGGGGCACGGGCTTGCCGCTGCGACCAGGATCGAAGGGCACCAAGAACACGTTGCGCGAGGCTTGGATGTCCTCTGCGCTATAGGTGAGCCACTTCGAGTCGGGAGACCATGCGATGTCTGCTAGGTAGATATCCTCTGCCACGATGCGTTCGGCTCCGCCATCCGCCGGAATCACTACCAGGTACTTGCCGCCGACTCCCCTGCGAAACGCAAGCCACTTACCGTCTGGTGAAAAGACCGGGTCGTAGTGGCGCTCCTCGCCCTGCGTGACTTGCTTGGTCTCCCCGGTCTCCAAGTTTGCCACGTACACGTGGTAGTTGCCGTAGTCGGCTGCACTTAGCTTGCGGTTGCTAACGAACGCGATTCGCTTGCCGTCGGGCGAGAAAGACGGCTGCTGATCGTTGGCGGGGTTCTCGGTCACGCGCTTCGCCTGACCGCCGCGCTTTGCATCCACCCAGAATATCTCACCGGCGATCACGAAGGCCGACCGCGCCGCGTCCGGTGTTAGGGTGAACGATGTGACTCCAGAGGTCCGTGTCTCCGCAACGCGACCATCGTAGATGTCGTCGCTAGGTGCAGTTATGTCGAGCTTCCTCGACTTGCCATCAGGCAGGTCCAGCACATACAAGGCAGCGTCGTGTTCGAAAGATATCCGCTTGCCGTTACGTGACATGCTCGGCCACGTCACGAAGTCGGCCTCGAATCTCGTGATCTGGAGCGCACCGGTGCCGTCGGCGTTCATCCGCCACAGGTTGGTCTCGCCAGCATCGGTTCTCGCTCCCCGTGAGGACACCCAATAGATGACCTTGCCGTCTGGCGTTGCCATCGGCCAGTCGTCGAATCCGTCGTCGTCGGTGAGCCGCTTAGCACTCTTGCCATCGGTGTTGAGTAAGTAGAGGTCGCCGTCTGCCGCCCCACGATACTTCGGCCTCCACCACCTCTGCGGACCTCTGACGAACAGGAAGCGGCCCTCGCCGGGAAACCACGCGGCGGTGCGGATCGCATCGGTGTCGTTGGTGAGGCGGCGGCTGCGCAGTGTCCGTGTGTCTACAGAGTATATCTGCCCTATGCGGGTGTCGCGGCTGGCTGCGAAAAGGAGCCTGCTGTCATCGAGCCAGTCGAACAGAGCCTCATCGGACGAGTGATAGGTGATCTGCGTGGCCGGTCCGCCGTCCGCTGGGATGACGAACAGGTTGTAGTCGCCCGTGCGGTTACTTTCGAAGGCGATGCGGGTGCCGTCCGGCGACCAGCGCGGATTTCGGTCGTGGGCGGGGTGGGCGGTGAGCCTCACAGCACGGCCGCCCTCCGCCGAGACCGACCATAGGTCGCCGAGATACGTGAAGCAGATGAAACGGCCGTCCGGAGAGAGGGCGGGATTGCGGGCACATCGCACGGTTTCGACGGAGCCATAAGCGATCGGCGCATAGACGGCCAACGTGAGGCAGATGAAGGTAGTGAACATGGCTTGGGTGTTCGCCCAGTTGCCGTTGCGCTCCTGCGCAACGGCTAGGGAGCGTGCTGGATGGAGCCATTCGTGATTCACGTCTCCGTGAACCCGTCGGAATTGAAATTGACCCGCAGGATTTCGCACGCCTTCGCTCATTACTGCACCATCGCTCCAACGCGGGGGTGAGGGTGGAAGGTGGACAATCTCACTGCTCCTAACATCATCTAAACAATCGCGTGGGAATACTCCCGCATCGTGTCGGTCGTAGGCGCGCAATCGCGGCCTGAGGTGGAGCGGCCGCGCATACCTTTGTGGAGGTGATAGAAAGAGTGAGAATCTGCCGACGCGTAGGGCTTCTCGGTGCGCTGACCCTTTGGTGCACTGCGGGCGCAGATGTGGTGATCAATGAGGTGTTCGTCAACCCGCCGAGCACTTTGGATGACAGCAGGGAATTCATCGAGCTGATGGGCACGCCCGGGAAGAAGCTGGACGGGTACGCCATAGCCATCGTCAACGGTACGCAACAGAAGTTCTACCCGCTGGGTAGCATTCCGCCTGTACCGACGGTCATTCCAGAGATCGACGAATTCTTCAGCCTGGACGGGCTGTCGCTCGGGAAAAACGGTCTACTCGTTCTCGGCATTCAGGGTAGCGTGTACTTTCCTACGCTACTTAGCGACACCAACTTCACGTCTTGGCAGAACATATGGAACGGTGGGCTGGACGTTCCGGGCAAGATCGGCAATGACGGCTCAATCACCGTCCTCTTGCTTAGGAAGCGACCAGGGAAGACGCAGGCGGACCCGAACAACCCACTCGGGCTGCGGTGGGGCAAAGACATCAACGTAGACTACGATCTACTCACTCCGGTGATCGACCCGCAAGATGGTCAGCCCAAGGATCAATTCGGCAACGGCGGCTTAGACACCGGCCAGGCCGACGGAATGGGTGGATTCACTTTGGACCTGCGAGGTGCCAGCACACCGAACGACCTGAGCGACGATCTCGAGATCGTAGACGAGTTCAGCAGCGAGCACGATCGCGGCTGGGAGTACGACACGGACGGTCGCCGAGTAGACGTTGGTAGCATTCACCCGGGCTTGCCGGAGCGCCGCGTGCACGCGCTGGATGACCCGGCAGGGTTCAACCCGGATGCGTACACTCGCGTGGACTATCGCTCAAAGGGTCCAGGCTATCAGCCAGTCGCGGGCGCTACAGGGCAGATGCAGAACGGAAACAACTGGCAGGACACGGCTACAGAGCAGTGGATTCGTGGCGAAGCGGTGACGGGGTCTGGTGGACAAGGTGACCCACCCTACTTCTTCTTCTCCAACTTGCCAAACTCCCATCCGGACGCCATCCAGCCCTACGAGACGCATGTGCCTCTGTGGCTCAACGACGGAATAGCACCGGACTACGACTTCGGGACCCACTATACCTATCAGATCATGGCAGGCCGAGTGAACCCGCTGGCGGTACCGTTCATCCCCGGAGACACGAATCGAGATGGAGCTGCGGATGCCGAGGACATTTTACGCATTCGCGAGGTGTTTGGTGACGACGATTGGGTGTTCAGCAATAGCTTCGCACCAAACAACTCGGGAGACCCTGCCGCCCAACTTCGGCCATGGCAGCTGGATCAGACGGGCAACAACGGAATCGAAGCGAGCGACCTGCAGTGGGCTCTGAACTTCCAGGGCAACACCAACGGCAGGATCGTAGGCGTGCGGTACGACAGCACATCTCCCTCGACGACCGGCGTGTATCTCAACCCCAACTCCAGTGTTACCGTCAGCGTGTTTCAAAGTGTGAACGTCTCGAGTGGCCGACCCATCAACGCGCTGCGCGTGGGTGATGCGGTGGAAATGACCGTATCGGCACAGGTGACATCCGGCGCTAACAACGCCTCTGGTCAGCAGAACGGCGTGATGCAGTTCGCACACGACGTTACTATCTCCACCAGTGGGGTCTTGCGGGTCGTCAGCGTAGAAGCGCTCGCTCCGTTCGAGACCACTCGCTCGTCGCTTCAGTCTCTCGTCGGCTCTAACGGCGATCGAGGAGTCAGACTCGTCAACGGTTTCACGACGGACTTCACCCAGGGGCTGGGTTCGGTATCTAACCTCTATCGAGTGACGTTCCAGGCGATTGGGCTCGGTAGCACGCAAGTAACTGTGGCTGCGGCCGACGAGCCGAAGTTCGCGGCTAGCACTCCTCGTGGGCTGAAGGTGGGCCATACGGACAACAACGGCAATCCGGTTAGTGCCAACTATCCCGCTTCGTTGAACGTGTCGGTGACCGAGCAAGCTACGGAGCACTGGGTGTCCGGCAAGGTGACGTTCCAGAACCTCGCCGTGACAGCCACTCCCCCTACGCTGGTGAACATAGACGTGTACGTGGACGGGAACTACTACGGCACGCTACCGACCACGCTCGGGCCTGATGGGTCCTATAGCTTGCTACTGCCGGCGGGACAGATCACTCTGAAACTCAAACATACGCACTGGCTGCGGAAGGCCGTCAGTACCGACAACTCGTCGGGCGATGTCAGCGGCGTGAACATCAGCCTGATCAATGGCGACGCCGACGGCGACAACTCGATCGGGTTGGCCGACCTCAACGTGGTGCTGCTATCGTTCGGGTCGTCGGGCGGTTCTGCTGACCTGGACGAGGACGGATCGACCGGTCTGCCCGATCTGAACATCGTGCTGCTCAATTTCGGCAAGACGGGTGATACGTAGCACTCGGACTGACTGCGCTGGAGGGGCCTTGCGGCAAGCTGAGAGGAGACGGCCAGCGTGAAGCAGATTATGGCAGTGAACATCCCGTCACGGGTTCGGCCTTCGGATTCCCAGTTCTCTGCGCATCTGAGATGTATGGGGGGTCTGGACTGCCTAACGCTTCGGGGGCCACACGCAGATGGCCCCCGAAACGCGTCTGTCGTCCGCCCCACGAAGAGACGGCCCTTGAGCTACGCTAGAACCCCCAACTGATCTCGAAGAGCAGATTCTCGGTGGTCGCGCCGCCCTGTGTCTTCGTCTGGCCGCCTTCGAGCGCCATGCGACCGAGACCAGGTAGCCGATACGACACGCCGATCACTCCCCCGGTCTTTCGTGGTGCCGAGGACAGATCTGCAAGGAAGTTGTCGTAGCGCGCATAGAACGTGAAGTCCTCGTTCGCTATGAATGCCCCTTCGAGATAGTAGCCCTCGGGGTTCCTGGTGCCACCGGCCTGAAGGTCGTTCTCGCCGCGCATCCATGCACCGCTAATCTCGAAGTTCTCACGAACGAACGAGGCTAGCACACCGTACCGGAGGAATCCGTCCTCCCAGGCTGGGGTACCGGAGATCGGGTATTTGCCCGTGTATCCATACACCCCGACGCTACTTCCGTAGTCGTCGAACTCCTTCTCGAACGAGGCGAACAGATCCTTAAAGTTGTTCATCTCCGGCTGGTTCGGCCGCGCGTTCCCGCCCCCGCCGTTCACGATCCCGAACTCGGCGATGAACGCATCTGGCGTTACCAGACCGGCACTGATTCCATAAGCGCGGTCGCGTGGAGTGTACAAGTTTCCGCCGCCGACGTTGTCGTTGATGATTCGCGGACGGCTTAAGCTCGTTCGCGCTCCAGTGCTCGCTTGATGAATGAGCCTCGACGAGATCTGCCCGGCACGCGCAAACCAAAAGCCATCGCCGGCCGGGTCGCTGTTGTACAGCAGATAGGCTTCCGCAAGCTTTTCGCGAACCGCCGTATCCGTCTGGCCGCCGGTGGACGAGGCTTCTTTGCCACGCTCGTGCAAGTAGATCTCGAAGAAGTACGAGAAGTTGTCGGCGATAGGTCCACCCGAGTAAATCGAGAGCGACTCCACGTCGAACTTCGTGGAGGGCTCTGCATCCTTGTCTGCGTAGAAGCGAAACTTGCTGGTGAACGAGGTGTATTTCGCGATCTGAACGTCGCCCAGGTCCTGAATACCTGCATCGTCCTTGGTTCGATGCCCTCGAAGCCAGAAGTCCTTGCCAACTTTCGTCAGACGATAGGTGCTGCCGAAGTGGCAACTGGAGCAGTCCATGTCGTACCTTCGCGCCCAAGCGGGAATCGCGTTAGCAGGCGGAGAGGTGAAGGGAATAAGAGTGAGGGTGACCGCGACGGAGGCGACCGCCGCTACCCCCTTTGCAGTGACATGCATACGTTTGGTCCTCCTTAACCAATCAGGGATGTCTTGGGGGGTGCGGCGCGGCGCCCCCAGACGGCTACTTGCTCTTCGGGTCGCCGGGCATCGTGCCAGCCTTGATCTCCGCGAGGTTCTTCACGCCGTCCCCGTCCGAGTCGACGTCGTTCAACTTCTTCAGAATCTCCGCGGTCAGCTTCTTGCCCTTGTCGGCCTGTACCAGCTTGTCCAGAGCCTGCCCGTAGGGATTCAGTTTCTTGGTCATCCCGACA
>JABRVX010000053.1 GCA_039961735.1 Fimbriimonadia bacterium | reverse complement strand
AATCGGCGCAGTTGGGGAGCGTCATCTCGGCGAGGACATGCGGCAGCTTCTCGGCGCCGGGATGGCAATCGAGGCACGCGGCGTCCTTGTGGACACTTCGGGCGAAGGCTGCGCCATCCACAAATAGGGAACGCGTCCGCTCCGTCTCTGGGTCGCGGACGACGAAACCGCTGCCGCCGTGGCACTGAAGGCAATCGGCATTCGTCTCGGCTGCTGTAAGACCGGCGCCTCGCTCACCCTGTGCTTCTCCGAGCATGGCAAGAAAACCGGCGCCCAGGATGGCCCCGGCGCCGACCAGCAGTCTCCACCGTTTCCACGTTCCAACAGCATTCAGTCGCATTCCGTGCTCCGGCCGACGCTCGGCGCCGGTTCCTCTCCCTTCTGGGGCGAACCCGGCATTCCTGCTTCGCGCAATGCTACACAGTCTAACTCGGGGTGGCCTTCGTCCGACAATGACGATGAGGGCGCCTATGCACACGATTGAAGTTCGAGAGCTCGTAGTCGAGTACAAGAAGTCGTTCCGGCAGCCGACACGCGCCGTGGACGGCCTCTCCTTCGTTGTCAACCCCGGGGAGATCGTCGGCCTTGTGGGTCTCAATGGCGCTGGGAAGACTTCCACCATCAAGACGTTGATGGGCTTTCAGCCGCCGACGTCGGGCATGGTGCGGATCGGTGGGATGCCGGTGGGAGACGTGAAGGCGCGACGCGGGATCGGCTTTCTCCCGGAGACTGCCCTGTACTCACCCCACCTCACTCCGTTCGAGACGTTGCGGCTCTACGGGGAACTGCACGGTCTGGGCGGACACGCTCTCGATGATCGCATCGGCGGTCTGCTTGCTTCGCTGGGGGTGGCGCATCGGGCGCACCACCTGAACCGGCACCTGTCGAAGGGCATGTTGCAGCGCGTGGGAATTGCGCAGGCGCTGCTCGGGGAGCCGCAGCTACTCATCCTAGACGAGCTCTCATCGGGGTTGGACCCGCTGGGTCGCAGAGACCTGCGCGAACTGATGAGGCGCCAGAGGGAGAATGGCGTCACGGTGCTGTTCTCGTCGCACGAGCTGAGCGAGGTGGAGATGCTGTGCGATCGAGTGCTGGTTATTCACCAGGGCAAACTGGTCGCGGAGGAACGAGTGGAGGCGCTGCGGGGCCGCGTCGAGTCGTTGGAGGACTATTTCGTTGACCTAGTGAGCGGTGCGGCACTAGAGGAGGCGAGGGCGGCATGATGGCCACCATTCGAACCTGCCGGGCTCTCGCAGTCGCTGGGATGCTGGAGACCTTCCGTCGGAAGGACGTCTACGTCGTTCTGGTGCTGATGGGGCTGATGATCGCGGGGGCTGCGACCTTCGGGTTCTTCGGTGTTCGAGGGCTCGAGGTGTTCCTGCGCGATGTCACGTTCACTGTTATCGGCCTGTTCTCTACCGTATTAGCGGTCATCGTTGCCGCGCGGCAGATTCCTGAAGAGGTGCAGCGTAGAACCATTTATCCTCTGATGGCCCGACCGATCTCGCGGTGGCAGCTGCTGCTGGGCAAGTGGGTTGCCGCGAGTCTGACTGCCATTCTGGCATTCCTGCTATTGGCCGCTACGGCGCGAGTGCTCTTGGCCTGCTTCGGCGTCCCTGTCGCAAAGATTTTCGTGCAGTACGTGCTGCTTAAGGCCGTCGGCCTTGTGTGGCTGTGCGCGTTGACGGTGGCGCTAGCGGTGTTGATGACGCACGGTGCAGCGGTGGTACTTTCGCTCATCCTAGCACTCGGTTCCGGGGCATTCACTCGAATCACGCTGCTGTACCACGGCGAGACAGGAGCGTGGAACGGGTTCGCTAACCTGCTGTACGGCCTGCTGCCCCACTACGACTTCTTCGACCTCGGGCGGAAGGTGACGTATGGGTGGGACCCAGTACCCAGCTGGGTATTGGGCTACCTCATCGGTTACGCGGTGCTGACCAGCCTTGTGTGGCTCGGCATCGGATGGCTGCGCTTCCGAAAGGCCCCTCTGTAGGATGAACGCGCTGTACGTGGCTCTCTGGCTGGGTGCACTGTGGCTGGCGGGGGCATTATTGACGGCGGTGGCTCCGGAACACCTCAAGCGGCCGGACGAGTCCGAGGCGATGACCGCTCGGCAAGAATCTGCATCGGCCACGTTGTTGGGCGAGTTCAGCAGTGGGCTCGCCGAATACCTGTGGCGGAAGACGGATGAGTACACGCACGGCGGAGTGCTGATGCGCCCCATAACCGAGGCGGAGCGGGAGCACGGAGCACACGCGGACTGCACCTCCGACCCGCACGGACATCAGCACAACGATGACCACGACCACGTGAGCGTGGTGCCGCACAAGGCTGACGATCCGCGCGGCATCTGGGGAGACATCGAGCGTGAAGTGCAACCGTACTTCGACGAGCACAGCCACATACACCGTCCTGTGACCGAGACGCTGCCGCTGTATCGGTTCATGACCTGGCTGGACCCGAAGTTCGTGCCTGGCTACACGGTCGGTGCGTTCGTGATCCGTCACGCGACACACGGGGAGGGCGAGGTGAAAAGCTTTCTCGCCGAGGGGCTTTGCTACAACCCGAAGAGCGTGGCACTGCGCGTGGAACTCGCGCGCTGCCTGATGCGCGAGAAGGCCCCTTCGTCTTCGGTGATGGATATCCTTTGGGATGCCGTGCGGCTTGGGCGAGAGCCCAACCTGCCCGAGTGGGAGGTGGAGGGACGCCAGGATGCGTACCGGTGGCTAGCCATTCTACTCCGGCACGAAGGCAGGCCGGACGAGGCTTCGCGTGTGGCAGCGGAGGGGTTAGCCCTGTTCCCAGACGACACCGTTCTTCGCAAACTCTCATCCGCCCCTTAACCCGGCGGACATTTTCACCGTAATAATACTTGATTATATAAGCAATTTCTTCTATTCCGTATTTTACTTATTGCAGCAAGTAAATATGTGTGTTACTATTGGTAACGTAATTCAGGTCGGGTGTTCGACCATGGTGGAAAGGATAGAGAGGAATGGGCGGAGCGTGTAATCAAGTCTCCGACAAGCGAGTACGAGCCGGCATCGAGCGAGGAAAGATCGCCCGGGCGTTGCTCACAGCGTGGGTCGTTCTCGCAGTCGCGCTCATCCTGGCACTGCCGTATGATGCACCGACATTTCGAGCGGTCGCTCGCACCCTCGGCCTGCACCTCTTGTTCTCGAGGGCTCCGGCGCAATCGGTCGCCACTAGTCCACAGATGGAGTGGTTGAGCCGGTACGACCCGAAGCCTGGCACGCCGGCCCCACAGGCGTTGGTGCAGGCGGTGGGAGAGGATCAGCCCACGCAACATCACTTGATCGTGTATTTGGGCTCATGTAGCGCGTGCAGCCTAAAGTTCCAGCCTGAGGAGAGTTGGTTCGACCAATCGCCCTGGTACACCGCTGTCGCGCTGGTGGACGCGGGGGCAGATCACGCGAAGGTGAGGGAGTGGATCGGGCCCACTGCGCGGGTGGTCAGTGACACAGAATCTGCTGCCGCAGATCCAGACCGGACGATTGCATTTCGGCTGAACGCGTACTTCACACCGCGTGTATACTTATATGGACCAGACTGGCGGCTGGTATGTGTAAGCCGATACGGTGAGGGGCTCGATACCTTTCTCGCTCGCTCGAGGCAAAGGTGATATCCATGAGACGCAAGGCATTCACTCTGGTAGAATTTCTGGTTACTATCGCAATTCTGGTCACACTCGCTGCGTTGGTGTACGTGCTGCTGGCGCCAGTACGCGAGAAGGGTAACGAGACACACTGCATCAGCAACCTACGGCAGATCGGGCAAGCAATCGCTATGTACCGAGCGGAGTACGAGGGCGGCGGACGCGGCGGCGGTGCTACGCCGATGAACGCCCTGCAACGGCTGGGAGTACCACACCTGCCGACGGCACTCATCGATGCAGGCTACTTCAAGTGGTCGGAACGCAGTATCTTCACTTGTCCCAGCGACTGGACCCAGGTGCCGAACGACCCTGGCCTGAATGTCAGCTACTACTGGCCTGCCGCCGACAACGACAAGGGTTGCCCCGGATCAGGGGTGAAGGAAGGCGCATCCTACATCCGACTGCGTGAGAAGGGCGATGCAGTGGCCATCGCCATAGACCCTTGGCACTGGGATCCTAACTACAACCGCGACCTCTTGGATTCCCGCTACGTGACCAAAGAGAAAAAGAAGATCTGGGTTGTCCTGCGGCTAGGAGGGTGGGTAGAGCGTGTTTATGCCTACTTGCCCGAAGGCAGCTCTTCCGATTTGTAGTCCTACTACACACTTCGAAAGGAGGTACCGTGATGCGACGATACCTAGTCACTCTCGTTGCTCTACTGGTGGTCGGGGCGATCGTATACGTGTACGCCGACGAGATACCATGTTACGAGAGCATCTACATGATCTGTTCGCCGGGATGTACGAAGACCGAAGTGGCCAGGTGGAACGCCTGTGCCACACACCCAAACTTCTGCTGTCAGTATAAGTATATTAGGGTGGAGTGCACCGGCACACCGCTCCCAGGGTTTCCCGCTTGCTACGGTGGGCCCTTCGACAACATGTACCTGCTAGCATACTATCGGAACGAGAGCTGTCCCGGGGGTGGCTCGATCTGCCCGTCGCATGCCCCACAGTAGGCACGACCGTGTCTTAGTCAGAGCGACCCAGGGCGCGCCGCTTCCGCGGCGCGCCCTCTAACTCGCACCCAGTATGTCGCAAAGTGAGACCTTCTCTCGGAATGCGTGCGCTCGGAAGGTGTCTCTCGCCCCTCGGCGAACTCTCCTGCCGTGTTAGGTTCCGCGCGAACGCAACGCGGGAAACGCGGACCGACGCATGAGGAGGATCACGTGCTGAAGGAGTTTCGCGAGTTCGCGCTCAAGGGCTCGATGCTCGACCTTGCCATCGGCCTCATTTTGGGAACGGCGTTCGGAGCCGTGGTGGCTTCACTGGTGACGGACGTGTTGATGCCACCCATCGGGGTCCTGCTGGGCGGGGTGGACCTCTCGAACATGTTCGTGGTGCTGAAAGAGGGTTCGCCAGAAGGTCCCTACCCGAGCCTAGATGCGGCGGCGAAGGCGGGGGCGGCGACGCTAAACTACGGCGTGTTCATCAACGTGGTGATCAACTTCGTCATCGTGTCCTTTGCGGTGTTCATGCTGGTGAAGTCGTTCAACAAGTTGCGAAGACAGCAGCCCGCACCGGAGCCGGCCGCCGAGCCACCAGCCGACGTGGCGCTGTTGACCGAGATTCGAGACATTCTGAAAACTGGGCGGTAGGGATAATCGCACCTGCTCCCGGCGCCGTGCCGGGATACGCGCACTCGGAACGGCGACGTTGTCGCGCGCCGGTGCCTAAGAACGGCCCTAGTAAGGTGACGGGCGCATTCCGACAGCCGCCAGCATAGCCCACAAGATCCCGCCGACGCACCCCAGGACGATGCCCGCGATCAGCAAGCCGATGCCCCAGAGCATCCAGATGCGCTGCACCTCGAGGCAGTGCTCCACCGTTTGAAAGCGCCCGCTCTGCCACGCCCATTCGAAGCCCTTGAACCCGACCCAGATGTTGAAGGCTAGGCCGATGACCCCGGGCGCGAACGGGATAAATGCCCCCAGGCCGCCGATTCGGTATCTGCAAGAGCGTAATGTACGCCTTGTGGTTGAGGCCCCAGATCCAGCCCATGAGGAACGCGCCCCAATTGAACTTGCCCTGCAGCGCGTAGGGCAGCGCGCCGCCGCCGGGCTGTACCATCTGTGGCACCTGCTCGCCGAACGCGCCTCCGCCGGGCCGCTGCCCGAACGCCGGTTGCTCAGCGAAGGTCCCATGGCCGAGCACTTCAGCCGCGCTCGTGCGCTGGCCCGTGCCTTGCACCTCGAGCACCGTGTGGCCTGTCACACGGCCTTCCCTGGCCCACGTCTGAAGCGTGGCGATGTCAGCGGGGCCGTACTTCTGACCGCTCGGGTCCACTACGTAGTACTTCATTGCCTCTCTTCTGTTACAGCAGTCTCCGGTGGCCGCTCCGCTTCAGCCTTTCTCCGCCCACTCTCCCCCATCCTGCCTAACGGGGTCGGGAGCGGGCCGCTCACTTAGGGTAGGCTCAACGGAGGCTCGGCGGGCCCCGAGAATCACCTTGACGGGAACCTGCGCCCAGGGAGGAAGACGATGAGGATCAGCGTGTTCGGCCTAGGATATGTGGGAGCCGTATCGGCGGCGTGCTTCGCGAAGAGCGGGCACACCGTGGTCGGCGTGGACCCCGACGAGAACAAGCTGCGGCCGATCCGCGAAGGCGAGTCGCCCATTGTGGAGAAGGACCTCGGCGAGTACCTCGCCGAGTCGGTCGCGGCCGGACGCCTATCCGTGACCTCTTCGGCCAAGGACGCCGTCACCGCCACCGACGTGTCGCTCATCTGCGTAGGCACGCCCAGCCGACCGAACGGCTCGCTGAGCACCGAGTACATCGAGCGCGTGTGCTCCGAAATCGGCGAGGCGCTGCGGGATCACGATGGCTACCACTGCGTGGTGATTCGCAGCACGCTGGTGCCAGGCACCTTCGAGTCGCTGGTGATCCCTACGCTGGAGCGAGCTAGCGGCAAGAAGGTGGGGGAGGGCTTCGGAGTGGCGATGAACCCGGAGTTCCTTCGCGAGGGGTCGGCCATCTTCGACTTCCACAATCCGCCGTTCACCGTGATCGGCACGCCGTTCGACCGCGACTTCGAGCTGGTCGCGGCCATCTACGAAGGCGTCCAGGCTCCCGTGTTCCACACTCGGCTTCGCGAAGCGGAGATGATCAAGTACGTGTGTAACTGGTTCCACGCGCTGAAGGTGACGTTTACGAACGAAGTGGGGATGATGTGCAAGGCAGAAGGCGTAGACGCGCGGCGCGTGATGGAGATATTCTGCCTGGATACGAAGCTGAACATTTCGACCTACTATATGAAGCCGGGGTTCGCCTTTGGCGGCTCCTGCCTCCCCAAGGACGTAAAGGCAGCCGTGTATCGGTCTCGGCAGCTCGACATCCCGTTGCCCGTGCTCGAGGCCATCATGCCGTGCAACAAGCTGCAGATCGAGCGGCTGGTGGAACGGATACAACGGTATGGCAAGAAGCAGATCGGGTTGCTGGGGCTCAGCTTCAAGCCAGGAACCGATGACCTTAGGGACAGCCCCCTGGTGACCCTCGCCGAACACCTGATCGGCAAGGGTTATCGGCTGCGCATCTTCGACCCGAACGTCAGCTACGCGGCGCTGTTCGGCTCCAACAAGGCGTTCATCGAGAAGGAGATCCCGCATATCGCGGAGATTCTGAGTGACGATGCAGACGAGGTGATCCGCGAGGCCGAGGTGCTGATCTTTTCGCACAACGCTCCCGAGTTCGCATCTCTCGCGCCCAAGACTCGGGCCGGGCAGCTTTGCATCGACCTGGCGGGAGTCGGGCGTCCCGAGGACTACGGCGGCAGTTACGAGGGGCTGTATTGGTAGGCGAGCCCGCGTCGAAGGGTCGGATCCTGATTATCGTCGAAAACCTGCCTGTGCCCTTCGACCGGCGGGTGTGGATGGAATCCACGGCGCTCACCGAAGCCGGTTATCGCGTGTCGGTGATCTCGCCCTGCCCTCCGGACGAGCGAGACCATCCGAATCGGGTGATTGACGGGATTCACGTTTTCCGGTACCCGATGCCCCCGCCGACCAAGAGCAAGGCCAGCTTCTTGTATGAGTTTGCTTACTGCTGGCTGAAGACGCTGAACCTAACCAAGCGGGTGGAGGACGAAGTCGGCTTCGACGTGATCCACGCCTGCAACCCGCCCGACACGTTCTGGGTTATCGGCTCTTATTACAAGCGGCTGGGCAAGCGCTTCGTCTTCGACCACCACGATCTGTGCCCGGAGCTATATTGGTCCAAGTTTGGGCGGCAAGACTTGTTCTTATCGGCGCAGTATTGGCTGGAACGGAAAACGTTCGAGACTGCCGACATGGTGATCTGCACGAACGAGAGCTATCGAGACATCGCCATCCAGCGGGGGAAGAAGAAGCCTGAAGACGCGGTCGTCGTGCGCTCTGGGCCGCTACTCTCGCGGTTCCAGCGGGTCGAGGCGGACGAGGGTCTGAGACGCGGGCGCAAGCACTTGGTGGTCTATCTGGGTGTGATGGGCCCCCAAGACGGCGTGGACTACGCGGTTCGGGCGGCGAGCCTTATGGTGAACGAGATGGGGCGCAAGGACGTCTTCTTCGCGTTCATCGGCGCGGGGGACTGCTGGGACGAGCTGAAGGCTTTGGCTGCAGAGTGTGGCCTGGCTGACCACTGCGAGTTCACCGGGCGCATTCCCGACGAAGACCTCAAGCGGTATCTTTGTACCGCCTCGCTCGGACTCGCACCGGACCCGATGAACGCTCTGAACGACCTCTCGACCATGAACAAGATCATCGAATACATGGCGATGGGTCTGCCGGTGGTATCGTTCGACTTGAAGGAGGCACGCTATTCGGCACAGGAGGCTGCCGTGTACGTGCCCCCGAACGACGAGCGGCTGTTCGCCCAAGCGATCCGAGATCTGCTGGATGACGAGGAACGACGACGGGCGATGGGCGAGTTCGGCCGTAAACGTGTGGAAGAAGCTTTGGCCTGGGATCACAGTCGTCAGGTGTTAGTCGAAGCATACGATCGGTTCTTCGCTCGGCACTTCGGGCGAAGCTAGGCCGAGAGGAGAACGGTTTCATGCAACTGCTGATCACGGGAGGCGCGGGGTTTATCGGCAGCCACTTGGTACACCACATGCTGCGCGAGCATTCCGACTACCGTGTGCGAGTGCTGGATGCTCTCACCTATGCGGGTAGTCGGGACAACCTGAAGGAGGTGGAAGGAGATCAGCGCTTCGAATTCGTGCATGGCGACATCCTAGACATCGCTCAGCACCCAGACGTGCTACGGGGCGTGGATGCCGTCCTGCACCTGGCCGCCGAGACGCACAACGACCGTGCCATCCTCGAGTGCGGTGGCTTCGTGCTTACCGACGTTCTCGGCACGCAGCGAATGCTGCAGGCGTCGTTGGAGGCTGGAGTGAAGCGGTTCCTTCACGTCAGCACGTGTGAGGTGTACGGTGCCATCGAGACCGGACGTTTTCGCGAGGACGACCCGTTCCATCCCAACCAGCCCTATTCGGCCAGCAAGGCGGGTGGTGACCTGATTGCACGCACCTACCACCGAACATACGGAATGGACGTGGTGATCGCGAGACCTGTCAACAACCTCGGACCGCGGCAGTTCCCGGAGAAACTAATTCCTCTGATGATCTCGCGCGCGATGCACGACCAGCCGCTACCGGTTTACGGTGATGGGCGACAGGTGCGTGAGTGGATTCACGTGGACGACTGCTGCCGCGCCCTCGACACGATCCTCCATCGTGGAGTGGCGGGTGAGGCATACAACGTGGGGGCCAACATCGAGCGCGAGAACCTGGACGTGATTCGCACCATCCTTCGTCTGCTCGGGAAGCCGGAGACACTCGTCGCCCACGTGGCGGACCGGCCGGGCCACGACCGCAGGTACGCGCTGGACGTGACGAAGATCCACACACTGGGGTGGCGAGCCGAGATAGGGTTCGACGATGCGCTTGGGCAGACGGTACAGTGGTATGTCGCCCATCGAGACTGGGTGGATGGTATCCTGGCACGTTCGGAGGAGCATCGCGCTTTCTTGCGCAAGTGGTATGAAAGCCGACTTGATGGCGATTTGGGGAACTCGCAGTACGTATGAACAGAACAGCAGACGCCACGGCGAGCCTATCGGAGCATGACGTCACACTCCGCGGGCTCGCGGCTCAGCGCGCTGTGTTCGCGGCCCGCCCCGGCATGCTTCGACGTGCTCAGCAGGACGGGCTTTGCCGGAATCGATCAGGGGGAGGATATGGAAATGACGACCAGTGAGTACCTACAAGCAGTGTCGCGGCAGATCGCGGAGTTGGATCACGGTGCCGTGAAGGACGTGGCGGACATCGTCTATCAGGCGTATCGTGCCGGCAGGAAGTTCCTGCTGATGGGTAATGGGGGTAGTGGTGCGACCGCTTCGCACTATGCCAACGACTTTCAGAAAGGGTTGCTGCTGGCGGGCGACAAGCCGTTTCAATGCATGGCGCTCACCGACTCGATGCCTATCATCCTCGCGTGGGCCAACGATACGGAGTATGCAAACATCTTCGAGCCACAAGTTCGCACGTGGGCTGGCCCTGACGATGTGGTGATGGGGATTAGTGGGAGCGGGAACTCGGAAAACGTGATTCGCGGTATCCGTGCAGCCAACGAACTGGGCGCGATCACCGTGGGTCTGTGTGGGTATTCCGGCGGGAAGCTGAAGGAAACGGCGCGGCACGTGGTGTGGGTACAGAGCAACAACATGCAGGTGTGCGAAGACCTGCACGGGTTGATTCTCCACGCGGTGTACACGGACGTGATGGGGAGGGTCTCCGACAAGGGGTAGCAATGACTGACACTGCACATCGTCGTCATGCCGAGCGTGTCGAGGCATGCGCGGGATGTAGCGAGCGTGGTATGTGGGGGCGACATCGTGCGGCGTGCGAGGGCATGCTTCGATACGCTCGGCATGACGGGTGGACGCGCGCATAGGCATAGGCATTGCATGACCTGCGGGGCGCTGCCGGCCCTGCTATCTCAGAAGGCTCCACGCGGAGACGGCACGACTAGGAGATACGATATGGCTAAGAACAGAGCACCGATAGTCCTTACCATCGCCCTCTGCACCGCAGTAGTGTCCACCACCGCCTTCGGTCAGATACCTTGGCATCGCCGTGCACGCGGCTTCAATCAGGGGATAGTAGTACGGCATGCCCCTGGTGACATCCAGCCAGGCTTCGTGAAGTTGTTCGATGGCAAGACACTCGCAGGCTGGACGGTGATGGGCAACCCCGAAGGGTGGCAGGTCGTCAACGGGGTGATTCGCAGTGAAGCCGGCAAGGGCGGCAACTGGCTTCGCACCAACCGCACCTACTCCGATTTCGTACTGCGACTCGAGTGGCGCGTGTCGCAGAACGGCAATAGCGGTGTCTTCATTCGTTGCAAGGAGAACGGGAACCCGTGGGAGACTGGCCACGAGGTGCAGATCACGAACGAGCCGCGTGACGATCTGCACTGCACGGGCTCGCTATACGGCACCGTCGCCGTGAACCCTCGCCCGGACGAGTCCTTCGGTCGGTGGCACACCTTCGAGATACGCTGCGAGGGCCAACGCATCCAGGTGATTGCAGACGGGGTTCGGTGCGTGGATGCGGACATGTCTAGGGACGTGGCGATACGTGACAAACCTCTCGCCGGCTACATCGGCCTGCAGGATGCACACACGAGACCCGGTGGATGGATCGAGTTTCGTAACATCCGTTTGAAGGAGCTGCCTTCAGTACAGCGCCATCCATAGCGAGGCCGGATTGCAGTGCACAATCCGGCGACTGCACAGGGTGCCTTGGGCGAAAAGGCTGATATAATGGGAACCGTGGAAAGGCAGACAGCTTTCACGCTCATCGAATTGCTCGTGGTCATCGCCATCATCGCGATACTCGCCGCAATCCTCTTCCCTGTCTTCGCGAGGGCGCGTTCCACGGCGCAGCAGACTTCGTGTCTCAGCAACAGCCACCAGCTCGGACTGGCATTCATGTCCTACAGCGTGGACAACGCCGACCGATTGCCCGGGCCGGCTCCGGGCGATGCGACCGGATACAATCCGAACGGCAACCCGCCTTGGTGGGGTGTCGGCCGCTGGAACGAAAAGGGTCACTGGGTACCCGGCGTCTGGGTCTTCGTGGGCGGAGGCAACTACAATCTGGACGATCGGCCGGTCAGCCCTCAGTGGACCGCCATCGGCGGGCCCAAGGCCGGGGCGCTCTTCCCATACGTAAAGGACCTCGCCATCTACCGCTGTCCGGTGGACAAGCGCGGCAAGGACAAGTTGCTAAGCTACTCCATGTACTACTACATCGGCTTCATCCGCCTCAGCCGGATCAAGCAACCGACTCAGGTAGCACTGCTAGTGGACGAGGCCTTGACGCTGAACGATGGGTTCTACGTGCCTCCACCCACCGACTGCCCTTCCGTCGTGCACAACCACGGCGCGGTACTGACACTGACCGACGGTCACTCGAAGTGGTTCCGCGTGGACGACAAGTACATGCCAGGCGGCGGCCGAGCGAGTTGCCACTCCGAGGTTCTCCCGCGCACGCTGTGGGATATCAACTGAGCGCGTAGGCCCCGTTGCGAGAGCCCGCGGGCTCGTCATGCTGAGCCTGTGGAAGCATGCAGCCGACTGCTACTATGGTAGCATCTGAGGACGTGAACAGGCGACGTGCGAGTGCATGCTTCGACAGGCTCAGCATGACGGAAGGTCGGCTCGGCATGACGGAAGGTAGGGCCGGCATGACGGAAGGTCGGCTCGGCATGACGGGCCCGTGTGGCATGGACCAAGGAATGGCCGCATGTGCCATACCCAGACAGGCTCGGCATGACGGAAGGTAGGGCCGGCATGACGGGCCCGTGTGGCGTGGACCAGGGAATGGCCGCATGTGCCATACCCAGACAGGCTCGGCCGGCATGACGGAAGGTAGGGCCGGCATGACGGAAGGTCGGCTCGGCATGACGGGCCCGTGTGGCATGGATCAAGGAATGGCCGCATGTGCCATACCCAGACAGGCTCGGCATGACGGGTCGGTGTTACCCCACACGCGCACAGGCGCCTTCGCGTTTTGTAGCAGTCAGTGATATTTTTGTGGGTTGGTGACAGCAACTGTCAGGCTGCCGTACTGCACCAACCGCCGCCAAAGGGTCAGGGCCTGGGACCTCTGGCGGGCCGGAAGGCATCACGCTTCCACCATGGTGATCCACGATCCGCAAGAGGAGCACACATAGGTATATTCGGTGAAAGCCCCGCCAGGTTCGCGTGGGTTGCTGTCCCGGGCGGTCACGAGTTGCAGGTCTTCCCCGCACCGTTTGTAGCGTGTCAGGACCTTCACGCGGCGGTTTGCCTCCCGTCCAAGGCCCACACCGCGGCCCTAGCGAGCAGGAAGACCAAGAATGGGAACATCGCATCCGGCTAAGCCAACCAGGAGGCCGGGTTCTAGCACGATCTCTGTAATGCTGGCGAAGCCCGCCAGCGCGAACACTGTGCCGAGTGCATAGAGTGCGAGCGCAAGTACACTATTACGGCGGACGGCCCGGCTGGCAAGCGGGCGTTGTGACATCATGCATCCACCACGGTGCTCTCGAGGCCGCAGTTAGGACACCGGTACAGATACTCCGTGTAGCCTTCCTCCGGGTTGTGTGGATTGCTGTCCTGGACTCCGATCAGCACGAGGCTGCGCCGGCACGCCCTGCAACGTGTCGCTGCACTTACACGCCGATGCAAGCCGTAGCCCATTCCCAGTGCCATGGCAGCAATGCAAAAGGGACCGAGAGAACTGATGAGTGCACAGGGGGTGAGTAAGATGCTGATCGCAAGGTCTCCGGACAGCCAGGGTCCGATCACCTCCGAGAGGCCCCAGAGCAGAAAAAGCCCGCCGACGATGTCCAGGACAACAGCCCAAGTTCGATTTCGTCGTACCGCCTTGTTCACTAGGGGACCGCGTATCCCCGGAGGGGGCGGGGGCGTAGCCGATGGCTTTTTCTGCAGCGGTGCGTTGCACCATTCGCAGCGCCCGCTGCCTGCGAGCGTCTCGCGGCCGCACGCTGGGCAAGGTTCACGAACGAGCATCGTAACTCCTTGCGTCATCATATCACAATCCGCACGCGATTCCTGCGGTAGAATAGCTCCATGAGCGCATCGGATCTGCGGACCCGACTCGATGCAGTCCCGCGCATCCGTTTCTGTCAACTCCCGACCCCGCTTCACCCCCTCACGCGTCTGTCCGAGCATCTCGGTGGGCCGGAGCTGTGGATCAAGCGCGACGACATGACCGGGTTCGGCATGGGCGGCAACAAGAGCCGGAAGCTGGAGTTCCTGATGGGCGCCGCGATGGTGGAACCTGCGACCGATATCATCACTTGCGGCGCCCAGCAGAGTAACCACGCTCGCCAGACCGCGGCCGCGGCAGCCGCATGTGGGCTGCCCTGCAAGCTGCTGCTCACCGGTGGCCCGCCGTCGGGCACGGGCAACCAGACACTATTCGATTGGCTGGGTGCCGAGGTGGAGTACCTCGGAGCCATCTCGTGGGGCGACCTGCGAAGGGCCTCCGAGGCGCTGCGAGACCGGCTAACCGCAGAAGGCAGGAAGCCGTATTTGATCCCGGTCGGCGGCTCCACCCCCTTGGGAGCGCTAGGCTACGTGAACGCGGCCATTGAGCTTCTGGAGCAGGGAGAGAGCTTCGACCGAGTCTATCATGCCAGCTCCAGCCTCAGCACGCAAGCCGGCATGGTCGCGGGGCTGAAGCTGGCGGGTTCGAAGATGCGCGTTACCGGAGTGTTGGTGGACCTCACCCGGCCGCCGGAGCCCTACCTAGCCACTATGGCCAACGGCATCTGCGAGCTGCTGGGTCTGCCCGAACGCTTCCTAGAGGGAGACTTCCACTGCGATGCAACGCACATCGGGGAGGGCTACGCCATTCCATCCGAGGAAGGAATCGAAGCCATCCGCCTGTTGGCACGCACGGAAGGCGTGTTTCTGGACCCGGTCTATTCGGGCAAGGCGTTCGCTGGGCTGCTAGCGGACATCCGACAGGGCAAGGTGGGCCGCAGCGAGAAGGTATTGTTCTGGCACACGGGCGGTAGCCCCGTTCTTTTCGCCCAGGAGTATGCCGGCCTCGCCCGCTGTCATAATCTGGGCGTTCAGTAATGCTGCGCAACGATGCGCGCGTGTAGGAGAGGTTTGGGAAGATGAGAATCGGAGTGCCGCGCGAGCGGAAGGCGGACGAGTACCGTGTCGGCATGACCCCCGCAGGCGTCGAAGCCTTGGTCAAGCACGGTCATCAGGTCGTCATCGAGGACGGCGCGGGCAGCGGGACACATGTAGAGAACGCCGAGTACGAAGCGGCCGGAGCCAAGATCGGCAGCGTCGAAGAGGTGTGGAGCACCTCCGAGATGATTGTAAAGGTGAAGGAACCCTTGCCGGAGGAATACCCCCGCATCCGACCGGGTCAGGTCCTGTTCACCTACTTCCACTTTGCTGCCAGCGAGGAACTGACCCGAGCAATGGTGGACTCGGGTGCCATCTGCATCGCATACGAGACCGTCGAATTGCCGAACGGCGACCTTCCGCTGCTGATCCCGATGAGCGAAGTAGCCGGTCGCTTGGCAGTGCAGGCCGGAGCCAAGTATCTCGAGCGCCCGTTCGGTGGGCGCGGTGTGTTGCTGAGCGGCGTGCCAGGCGTGAAGCCTGCCACCGTGACCATCATCGGCGGCGGAGTGGTAGGTATCAACTCCGCCAAGGTAGCTGCGGGATTCGGCGCGAACGTGTATATCTTGGATGTGGATCTGCCGAGGCTGCGCTACCTCGACGATGTGATGGGGCATAACGTTTCCACCATCTACTCGACCCCCCAAGCAATCCGAAAACTGCTGCCAGAGACCGACCTGCTGATCGGTGCCGTGTACCTAACAGGCACGCGCACGCCGGTGCTGCTGTCACGTGACATGTTGAAACTGATGCGACCAGGATCGCTGTTAGTGGATGTATGCGTGGACCAAGGCGGCATGGCAGAGACGACACGTCCGACGACACACTCCAATCCCACCTACGTGGTGGACGGCGTCGTGCACTACTGTGTGGCCAACATGCCTGGGGCCGTTGCGGAGACATCCACCTACGCGCTGACGAACGCTACCACTCCGTACGTTATTCAGCTTGCCGACAAGGGCTATCCGAAGGCGCTGCTGGAGAACCCCGCACTCGCAAAGGGTCTCAACGTGGCAGGCGGCAAGGTGACGTTGGCCTCGATTGCGGAGCAGTTCGGTTACCCATACGTCACACCAGAAGTTGCGCTCGCATCCAACGCATCCATGGCGTGAACTGCGTGCTGCGCATGCCTTGCAGCGTTCCTCAGTAACTCTCGAGGGGCGCTCACGCTTTCGCCAGGTACGGCGAGGACCAGGTAGACTGGTAGCGAGCACATGGAGGGTGGACCTTACGCCGGCGTCGGGCGCTCGACATCACAGGCATGTTGGCCAACGGATGGGGTGAGACTATGGAGGGTTCGGAACCTGCTGTTTCCTTCGAGGACTTCGGATGGCTCGATCCGGTGTTCATCCGTGAGGTCTTGTGGCAGGACCTTGGCAAGCAGCATCGGTTGCCGGAGGAGTATCGGATCGGCCTCCGCACCTGGGCCGCGGCCATCAGCCATGCGCCCCTTACGGTCGCCAATCGCCTTACCACCAACGCACCCGAGGAACTAAAAGCGCGACTAGGCTCTCTCGTCGTATACGAGAAGCCCACCCTGGAGGAGGCCGCAGCAGCACAGCGACTGGTCACCGAGTTGTACGGGCCGGATCTGCTGCGCCAGACTCGATACGCCGTCGCTGCCCGCGAAGAGCACAAGTCGTATGGTCAGCCGCCGACCTCGGAGTTGCCCGAAGTGCTGGACGTCCAAGGCATCGCATTGTTGGATACGCGAGGCGTGGAGGCGGCGGAGCAGTTCGCCGGCTTGGCCGCATCTGCGTTCGGGCTTTTGCCAGACCTGGCTGCACTTCGAAGGGTCTACCGCCGCATGATGGATCACGAGTCGGACGCCCTTCGTGCTGCCCTCGGCACACCGAGTCAGGTCTCGCTGCCCACGGGGCGCCTGCACGTCGTCCGATCTCGGGCCTCTGACCTGTTGGACGGGGGGTCGGGTTCTGAGGCTCTGTTAGAGCTGTCACGTGTGCTGTCGACCGACGGGTGCCTCGTCGTAGAGGACGGGCCGGAGGAGATCGCGCGGGTCGTAAACAGGTATCCCCGCTTCGAGCGGCGCTCGCAACGGGTCGCCGTACTCGTGCTGAAATAGCCTTCGGGCGAGTGATCCGGCCGAACCTCGGATACAATGGGATGCGTGATGAACACGCGTACAATCTTGCTCGTTCTTCCCCTCTTCGCGGCCTCGTGCATCGCTGGAGCGCAACCGCAACCCCCGCCGACCGTAGTGGACACACTCGCCGATCTGCTCTCCGCAGGCAAGTCGGGGCGCGGCGGGCCCGGCATCCAGTCCGATTCGTTCCCCTTCCCTGCGAGGATCACGGTGCATCCGGACCGAGGCTGGCTTCACGGCGAGCGGTCTGATTTCCGCAGTCCCGGGTCTGGTCTCGACGCGACCGAGGACCCCGGCACGCTGCGCCTGGCGCCGCTCAGCACCCAGACCTTTCTGAACCGGGATTTTGCGGATGGCTTACAAGGGATGACTGCCACCGGTGCCTTCCGAGTGGCCCATGACCCCGTGGATGGCTACCACGGCTTGGGGGCAGCACGCGTGTACTCCTTTAGCTCGGGCAGCGGCACCATCGTGCTGTGCAACCAGGAGTATGATCCGCAGGAGCATCCCGAGTTCGAGATGTACTACAAGGCAGAGTGGGGGTTCCCCGGCTACACGCTGGTTGCCAAGGTCAAGGTTGGGATGGTCACGTACACGCTCAATCTCTTCGACATTCGTGATCGAGGAGAGGACGGCGCACCGATGTATGACTCCCGTTGGCACCGTCTTCGCCTAGACATTGGCTCGCTTCTCTCGATGAGGGGCTACCCGACTGCCAGGGTCACCAGCCTCTACCTTTCGAACAGCACTCCGGGCCCCGGGCCACAGATGTGGGTGGACGACGTTCGCGTGTTCGGCGCCGAGTACCCCGAATATGCTGACTACGTCTCGCCCGCGCATCGGCTGCCGATAGCAAAGGACTTCGACACGTTGTATTGGGCGAAGGCTCGAATGCCATGGTGGCCCCAGGCGTCCGTAGTGTTCGGGGATGCGCCTACCAGCCTGAAGTTCCAGATGCGGTCTGCAGGCACCTACGCAGAACTCGGCTCGGCGACATGGCTCGGACCTACGTCCGCCGACGACTGGTACGAGGCGGACGACCTGCTGATGGGTCAGGCCCCGATCAACCCTGCGCACAATGGTGACGGGTGGATACAAGTACGTGCCAGGCTGGGCAGCTCACCCGACAGAAAGCACACGCCGGTGCTAGAGGACTTCTGCGTGACTTGGGGAGAGGCGAACACTTGGGACGTGCTGATGCTGCTTTTCCGTTCGATTGACGCCGACTACGTGGACGGCAATGGCAACCCAGGTCACGAGACGTACACGATGCCTCAGAACTATGTGGACGACGTGCTATTGCAGTGGCGCTTCTTCATGATCTACGGGCCGCGCTTCCTGCACTATCAGATGAAGTTCCGCGATCAGGTAGAGGTCATCGAGACGCCGCTCACGCAATCGCATCTGAGCGACGGCCCAGGCTCCTACGTGATAGACGCAAACCGCGCACTCCCGCTGTATCAGCAGTGGACCGGTGCCGGCAAGTGGGACTCCATTATGATGCACTTCCGCTGGGAGAAGGTGCCTTTCCCTGCGTGGGGGCTCGCGTGGTGGCCCAACTTTCTTGTCGGTGGGGCTGCGATGACACAGATTATCTACCTCGGACCGCAGTATCCGCACCACGAGGTTATGCTGCACGAGTGGATGCACTCCTTCGCATGGACCGTAGCCGATCGGACCGACACCTTCGTTCCGCATCCTCACACCGACAATGATCCGGAATGGGACACGACGAGCCTAACCAGCATGGACTATTACTACCACTGCCTGGTGTACCACGGTGATAACATCACGTATGCGGGAGTAGACCTGGTGGACCCCGTCCAGTCGAATCACGAACGGCAGTGGTTGACGCTCGGGTCCTTTACATTCACGTCGGGACAAGATGGGCTGCGGATTGACTGGATAGACGAGGCGACAGCGAATCCATGGTACGGCGACAGCGCCGGGGGCCGTACTTGGTCGGTCATCACATCTTCCAGCGACTACATCAACCTGCGCGCTCGCTATGGAACAGGGAACCGAGTCGCTTACGGTGGACTTTACCTGCACTCGACCGAGGACCAACTGGTGCGGCTGTGGACTGGCACCGATGATGGCTTTCGCCTGTGGCTGAACAACGAGTTGCTACGTGACAGAAAGGTGAATCGCGGCGCCAGTGCTAACAGCGACTCCACCGGCCTATTCTTAGGAGAAGGCTGGAATCACCTATTGATCAAAGTGGAGAACACGGGTGGCGAATGGGGGTATTACGGCCGGCTCGCGGACATCGAAGGGCAGGCTCCCAGTGGCGTCACCGCCATGACGCAGCCCATCGGTTACAGTGGGTTCGAGACGGTTCGAGGGACATTCTCGCTCGGACCCTACACCGACCCGAGCCGTACGCGAATACGCATGGAGGTTCGACACAGTGCCACCGGCGAGGTGATGTGTGGGCGATGGGTGACGCCCGGACCGAACGGCGAGTTCCTCTTGAGCCCGGTGCCCGAGGGCACCTGGACGCTGTGGGCCGGCGGTGCGCCGTGGTTGGGCAAGACGCTGCCCCTGACGGTGACATCCGACATCACTGGGCTGAACGTGTCGCTCTTCGGCGGTGACGCGAACGACGACGGTGCGGTGGACTTGCTGGACCTGCAGTTAGTACTGATTAACTACGGCCGCGTGGTGCCCCATGTAGACGTTGACGGAAGCGGCACTGTGGATCTGGGTGACCTGAATCTGGTGCTGACCTCCTTTGGCAGCGTCGGCGAGCCTTAGTCGTATCCGCGATGCCTCCACCATCCCTGCGGTGGAGGCATCGCAATCACTTACCGCAAGCCTCCTACCGGCCCCTGCACCTTCATACCTAGTACGCGAATCAGAAACGCGTACTCGTCTGCCTGAGACTCCAGGTACTTCGTCAGATTACTGCTTCCGTGCCCCGACTGAGTCTCGACCCGCAGCAGGATCGGCGCCTCTCCGGCTTGAGCCGCCTGCAGCGCAGCCGCGAACTTGAAGCTGTGCAAAGGCACTACGCGATCGTCACGCTCGCCAGTGGTTACTAGCGTCGGGGGATAGGCGACCCCCTTCCGCACGTTGTGGTAAGGGGAATACGCATAGAGCGCGCGGAACTCCTTCGGATCGTCCGGCGAGCCGTAGTCGGAAACCCATGCCCACCCTATGGTGAACTTGTGAAAGCGCAGCATGTCGAGCACCCCGACCCCCGGCAAACATGCACCGAACAGGTCGGGCCGTTGTGTCATACAGGCACCCACTAGCAATCCGCCGTTGCTACCACCAGCGATGGCCAACTTCGGCGTGCTGGTGTAGCCCTGCGCGATCAACCACTCCGCCGCAGCGATGAAGTCGTCGAAACAGTTCTGCTTGTTCAGCTTGCGACCCGCGTCGTGCCACTTCTTTCCGTACTCGCCGCCCCCACGAATGCCCGGGTTTGCGAACACTCCACCCATTTCCATCCATACCAGTTTGCCTACCGAGAATCCGGGGCTGATGGCCGCATTGAACCCCCCATACCCGCTTAGCAGAGTAGGATTGGACCCATCCAGCTTGATGCCCTTCTTATGAGTGATGTACATAGGGATGCGTGTGCCGTCTTTGCTTCGGTAGAACACGAGCTTCGACTCATAGGCATCGGGATCGAAGTCCAGTTTCGGTTTTCGGAAAACCGTACTCTTGCCCGTGCGGATGTCATACCGGTACACCACGGTAGGTGTCTTATTGTCGGTGTATGTGTAGAAGGTCTCGGTATATTCGCGTCGGCCTCCGAACCCGCCTACCGCACCCTGACCGGGGAGCACGACTTCTCCGAGGAACCGTCCTCTCAGCGAGTACATACGTACCACCGTAATCGTATCGCGCAGATAGGTGGCGAAGAAACGATTGCCCACTACGCTGACGCTACGTAGCGGCTCGTTGCGTTCGGCGATGATAGTCTTCCAGTTCTTACGCTCCGGTCTGCGGATGTCGACGGCAATCACGCGCATGTTAGGGGCCCCGAGATCGGTTTGGAACCAGAAGACCGGTCCATCGTTTCCGACGAACCAGTACCGAGCGTCGCCGTCGGCTAGCAACTTCACCACTTTGCCGTCGTTCATGTCTCTGTAGTAGACGTGATTCTCCAGCCGGCCACCTAGCGACACTCCCAGGATCAGATACCTACCATCGTCAGTTACGTCTCCCCCCACACCCCAGTCTTTATGCTCAGGGATGTGGTAGATGAGCTTGTCTGCACTCTGGGGAGTTCCGAGTAGGTGGAAGTACACCTTCTGGTAGTAGTTCGTGCCGCTCATCTCCTCGCCGGGCTTCGGCTCGTCGTAGCGGCTGTAGTAGAACCCTTTGCCGTCGCGACGCCACGATGCACCCGAAAACTTGCTCCACTCGATTACGTCCGGAAGGTCTTTCCCCGTGTCCACGTCTCGCACGCGCCATTCGATCCAGTCGGAACCTGCGCGCGAGCGATTGTAGGCGAGGTATTTGCCGTCGCGGGTGACGGAATAGCCACCCATGCGATCCACCCCTCCCTCCGACATGCTGTTAGGATCGAGCAGCACTCGTGGCGACGCCTTCAAGCTGTCTGATACCAGCAGCACACTCTGGTTCTGCAAGCCGTCGTTGCGTGTGTAGAAGTACCGACCACCCTCCTTCCATGGAACACCATACCGCTCGTACTTGAGTAACGATGTGAGACGTGCCAGGATGCGGTCGCGCTCCGGCACTTGGTCCAGGAAAGATCGAGTGAGACGGTTCTGCGCCTCTATCCACGCCTTGGTAGTCGGCGACTCCATATCTTCTAGCGGCCGGTAGGGGTCGGGCACGCGGACGCCGTGCAAAACGTCCACGTGGTCCGACGTGGGGGCGGGCGGGTACTGGAGGCGCGTGGTCTGTGCGAGGGACGAGCACACGAGGGCGATCGCGAGAAGCGGCAACGCCCGCTTCATGAGGGTTCTGATTCGGCAAGCCATGCGACCCTCTTCCCCGCGCCGCGGAGTCTTCCTTCCTTTGGGCACTCCCGATGTCTTGGCGTCCCTTGGGATGGAGCCACCGGCTGATGGGCATGTGGTCGCACCATCGGCGGGACGCCGAAACCACCGAAGCCACGCTGGCTCGGGAGGAACGCACTTTCCGGTGGCGTAGCCCCAAGGCATGAAGAAGAACTTCGCCATCGTAGGAGGCGGGAGCGTCAACTGGTGCCCCACGCTCATCCGTGACATCTACCACATTGCCTGCCTCGAAGGAGGCGAATTCCGCCTGCTCGACCCCGACGAGCCCGCGCTACAACTGATCGCCTCGCTGGAACCACTGTACAACCGCATCTCCGGCAAGGAGTTCCGATTGGTTCCTGTCGGCTCGCTGGACGAGGCGGTGGCGGGCGCAGACTTCACGCTCTGCACCTTCTCACCCGGGTCCCTCTCGGCGTACTACTACGATCTGGAGGTGCCAATCGCCTACGGCGTACGGCAGCCCGTCTCGATGACGGTGGGGCCGTGCGCCATTTCGGCGGCCATGCGCACCTGCCCGGTAGCCAACGAGGTCGCGCAGGCTGTCGAGAAGCATGCGCCGGGCACATGGATTCTGAATGTCACCAACCCGATGTCGTGCGTCACGCGGGCCTTGAACCTGGGAGTGAAGACCGTGAAGGTGGTCGGCCTGTGCCACGAGCTGGAGGGGGAAATCCGTTTCGTTGGAGACATCCTAGGAGTGCCCAAGCCAGAGGAGCAGCGCACTCTCGATTACATCCGCCAGACCTTCGACCTGCAAGTCGCCGGGCTCAACCACTTCATCTGGATTACTCGCCTGTTCGCGGACGGTCGAGACCGGTACGACGATCTGCGTGCCTTCGCCGACACGCACGAGGCGTGGTACCCCGGGAACGACCCGTCGAAGGCGGAGACGAAGTCCTCGTGGGGTAACAACAAGGAGGCGAAGCTGGAGATGTGCCGTGCCTTTCGCCACATGCCCATGGCGGGCGATCGGCACCTCATCGAGTTTTTCCCGGGCTTCTGCAACGCACACAACCGCTTCGGCCAGGACTACGGCGTGCGCAAGACCACCATGCGCGAGCGGTTCGAACTGAAGGCCAAGGCGACCGAGCGGGTGCGCCGCTGGGTGGCCGGCGAAGAGGAGGTGCCGTGGATGCGCAGCTCCGAGCAGACCGCGGACATCATCGAGACCGTGCTGACTGGTGGCAAAGCGCGCTTCAACATGAATCTCCCCAACCGGGGACAGATTGACAACGTGCCCGCGGAGGTAGTAGTGGAATCGATCTCCGAGGTGTCGGCGGAGGGACTGCACCCGCTGCACGTTGGGCCGTTGCCGGAGCCGGTCGGGGCCATCGTACGCAACCACATCGAGGCGCAGGAGCTGACCGTGCAGGCCGCGCTCGAAGGCAGCCGGAAGAAGATGCTGGACGCCATGTACGTGGACCCGCTGTGCGGCCAAGTGGAGTTTCGCAACCTGCCTAAGCTAGCCGACGAGCTGCTGGAAGCCAACCGCGAGTTCCTACCGCGGGTGTTCGGATAAGAAAAACAGCTTCCTGCCTGGACGATGCGGCAGCCAACCGCACCCACCACCACCCGGAGCAGCCGAGCGTCGGGGCGCCACGATCTGATCGGATAAGCACCCCCAGCACTTCTACCAGGTTGCGGGGTCTTGCGCTTCTCGCGGCTCCGGAGAGGTAACTTTTCGGGGGTGGAGATGACTCCTATTCGATGGAGAACCTCTCCATGTCCGGTATCCTTACCGCCGACCCCGAAAGGCCGGGATAGGATGAGAGAGGCTCCGAGAGTACCGGGGTG
>JABRVX010000052.1 GCA_039961735.1 Fimbriimonadia bacterium | reverse complement strand
GTTATCTCGCTGTTCATGCCGCTGGTCAAAGTCATCGAGTCCCTCTCGTCGAACTAGCGCGTGTTCCCTCCCTCTCCCCCGAGGATGGGGGAGAGGGAGGGAAGACGCGCTAGTTCGACGAGAGGGACTCGATGACTTTGACCAGCGGCATGAACAGCGAGATAACGATGAAGCCGACCACCACGCCGAGGAAGACGATGAGGACCGGCTCGATGGCAGACGTCAGCGAGGCGATCGTGGAATCCACCTCCTGTTCATAGAAGTCCGCGATCTTTTGAAGCATGAAGTCCAGCGAGCCGGACTCCTCGCCGACTCCGATCATGTGCACGACCATGGGCGGGAACATGCCGCTCGCCTCGAGCGGGTCGCCGATCCGGTCTCCCTCACGGATGCGCGCGCGGGCCTCGAGGATGGCGTCGGCAAGGATGTTGTTGCCGACGGTTTCGGCGACGGTCTCCATCGCCTGCAGAATCGGGACACCCGAGGACAGCAGGGTGCCCATCGTGCGGCTGAATCGTGCGAGGCAGATTTTGTGGTGCAGCGGTCCGAACACCGGTAGCTTCAGTTTCATACGGTCAATCACGCGCCTGCCGAAGCGTGTGCTCGCGAAGGACTTCCACGCGATCAGAATGGCGACTAGGATGCCGACGAACAGCCACCAGCGAGAGATCAGGCTGTGGCTGAGGTCAATCAGGATCTGCGTACCCCAAGGGAACTCCTTGATGTTTAGGTCCTTATACAGTTCGGCAAACCTCGGGATGACGCCCACGACGAGGCCGATGACCACGACGAGTGCGAACACGACAACGATAGTGGGGTAGGTCAAGGACGCGCGGACCTTGCGGCGGAGCTCTACGTCCTTCTCCAAGAAGTGGGATAGCCTTTGGAGCGACTCCTCGAGCACGCCACCAACTTCCCCGGCGCGAATCAGACCGATGAACAGCTTTGAGAAAGCGCGAGGGTGTCGGGACATGGCGCGAGACAGGCTCTCGCCGCCTTCGACTCGCTCGCCGACGTCAATCAGGATACGCTTGAGCTTCGCGTCGTTGCACTGCTCGCTAAGAACGTCGAGGCACCGCACCAGTGACACGCCCGCATCAACCATGGTGGAGAACTGTCGGCAGAAAATCGAGAGACTGGTCAGCTTGACTCGTCCGAAGCCGGCCGCTCCCTTGCGCGCGCGGCGCACCTGGGTAACCTCGGTCAGAACGAGGCCTTGTTCCTCGAACCGTTTGCGGAGCAGTTCCTCGCTTTCTGCTTCGACCGTACCGGCTTGCGTGTTGCCGTCGGCACCACGAACCTTATATGAGAAGACCGGCATTCATCTGCCTCCTGACCTTACTTTCGCGGCGGCATCGGTGGGCGACCCTCGCCCGGTCCCTGGCCCGGCGTGATCATCTTCTTCAGCTCGTCTACGTTCATAGCGCGCGCCATAGCATCTTCGAAGGTGATCAGGCCCTGGTTGTACAGAGTTCGCAGGTGCTGGTCCATGGACATCATGCCGTGTTGACCGCCCGTCTGTACCATAGACGGGATCTGATGCGTTTTATTCTCACGGATCAGGTTGCGAACTGCAGGAGTTGCGATCATTATCTCGCATGCTGGGATGCGTCCGGGCTGGCCGGCCCTGGGCAGAAGCTGCTGCGAGATGATGGCCACGATGTTATTCGCTAGCTGGACGCGTATCTGCTCCTGCTGTCCGGTCGGGAACACGTCCACGATACGGTCAATCGACTCGGCGGCGTTGTTGGTGTGCAGGGTGGCGAACACGAGGTGCCCGGTTTCTGCGGCTGTGATTGCCAGGTGAATGGTCTCCGGGTCACGCATCTCGCCGACCAGGATCACGTCCGGGTCCTCGCGCAGAGATGCTCGCAGCGCGTTGGCGAATGCCTTCGTGTCCTGACCCAGCTCGCGCTGATTGATGATGCACAACTTGTGCGTATGCAGATACTCGATCGGGTCTTCGATGGTGATGATGTGCAGGGCTCGCGTATTGTTGATGTTATTGATCATCGCCGCGAGGGTCGTTGATTTGCCGGACCCGGTCGGTCCGGTCACCAGGATCAAACCTCTAGGCCGCCCTGTCAGATCATTGAGGATGGGCGGTAGGTTCAGTTCGGCGACCGTCGGGATTCGGGTAGGGATCAGACGGAAGGCGGCAGCAATTGCCCCACGGTCGCGATACATGTTCACGCGGAAGCGTGCGGTCTTGTACAGTTCGTAGGAGAAGTCGAGCTCGAGCGTGCTCTCGAAGCGCTGAATCTGCTCGTCCGTCAGCACGTCGTACATCAGTCGCTGGGTGTCGAACGCCGACAGCTTGACGTAGTTCAGCCGAATGAGGGCTCCGTCTACACGGATGACGGGCTCGCTATCCTTGCACAAGTGGATGTCCGAGGCGTTCTTCTCGTGCACGATGCGAAGCAGCTCGTCGATGTGAACGTCTTCGATCGGGCGCGGACCTGTTACTCCAGTCGCTGCCTCCGTCCGCTGGGGTCGCGCAGCAACTGCACCGAAGGTGGCCCCCTTAGGTGCTACCTGCGCCTGTATGCGAACGTCGGATGGTCCAGGACCGGGAGCCGGTCGAGGATCAGGCGGCGACTTGGGCTCTTCGTTGGCTACCATTTATGAATCTCCCTCCCAAACGTATGACGACCCGAACGGGCCGAATCGAATCCTAGTAGCCCGCGGTGAAGACGACCCTCATGACCTCTTCGGGCGTGGTGATACCGGCCAGCACCTTGGTCAAACCGTCTTCGCGAAGCTCTTTCATGCCGTTGGCCTTCGCAGCCTCTTTCACGTCCGCGAGCGGAGCACGCCGAACGACGAGTTCCGCGATCTCGGCGTTCATCACCATGAGTTCGTACAGACCAATACGACCTCGCCAGCCCGTGAACCGGCAGTAGTCGCAGCCCTTACCTCGGTACAGCGTCACCATTTCGTCGGGGTTCTCGGGCTTGAAGCCGAAGCGCCTCAGCTCCGCGCCTCTAACCTCATACGGCTCTTTGCATCGCTCGCATACGCGGCGCCCGAGGCGCTGGGCGAGAATGCCGATCACGGTGGCCGAGATCAGGTAGGGTTCGACGCCCATGTCCACCATTCGAATAACGGCAGATGGTGCGTCGTTCGTGTGCAGAGTCGAGAGGACCAAGTGACCAGTCAAAGACGCCTCGATGGCGATCTCTGCAGTCTCCAGGTCGCGCATCTCACCGACCATGATGATGTCGGGGTCCTGGCGCAAGAACGACCGGAGGGCGTTAGCGAAGGTCAGGCCGGCTTTGCGGTTCACACCCACTTGCGCAATGCCGGCGAGGTGGTACTCGATCGGGTCTTCGATGGTGATGATATTCTTTTCGATCGAGTTCAGCTTGTTCAGGACCGAATACTGCGTTGTCGTCTTGCCCGAACCCGTCGGCCCGGTGGAAAGGACCATTCCGTTCGGCTGTGCGACGAGCTCCTCCAGTGCGGCCTGTGTCTCCGGCGTGAAGCCGAGCTTCTCCAGACCGAGCAGCACGCTGGTCTTGTCCAGAATACGCATGACGATCTTCTCGCCATACGGCGTCGGGATGGACGAAACGCGAAGGTCGTACTCTTTGCCCGCGTGTCGGACTTCGATTCGACCGTCTTGCGGAATGCGGCGCTCGGCGATATTCATCTCCGACATGATCTTATATCGGGAGAGCAGCGGGGCCTGAATCGCCTTTGGCAGCGTCATCGTCTCGTGCAACACGCCGTCGATTCGGTACCGAATGCGCACGTTCCGGTGCTGGGGCTCTACGTGGATGTCGGAGGCGCGCTCGTCGATAGCCTGCTGGATCATCGCGTTGGCGAGCTTGATGATGGGGGCTTGCTCTGCGAGCTCGACCGCCGCCTTGTCGTCGTCGGCAGCGTCGACGTCGCTCTTGGCGCCGGCGGCCGCGATTGCGGCACGGATGTCTCCCATCACCGCGCCTTTGTTCGGCGTCTCGCCACCTCCCCCGGCACCGTTCTTGTCACCCGGATAATGGCGTCGGATGGCATCCTCGATGGCCCCCGGTACGGCAAGCACGGGGATCACGCGGCAACCCGAGGCGAGGCGGATATCATCCGTCGCCTTCAGGTCGTTGGCGTTGGACATCGCGACCCAGAGGTTGGACCCCTCTTTGCGGATCGGGATTGCGCTGTGTTGTCGGACAATCTGTTCCTTGACTACGTTGAGCGCGCTGGACTCGATTTCCACGCGGTCGAGGTCCACGAACCGATGGCCCTGCTCCTGAGCGCGCGCCTCATAAACCTCCCGCTCACCTACGTATCCGAGGTCCAATAGTATTTTTCCTAGGTCGCCGCCCTTCGTGTTGGCTTGAACCTTTTTGGCTTCGGCCAACTGCTCTTCCGTCAAGTACCCCTTCTCGACAAGGTACTCGCCGAGCGGCCTGCGAACCATGCCCATCTACGGACTACTCCTAAACACGCGGGGGTGCCGAGCCGACACGGGAGCCCGACCCATCAGCGGATGGTGCAGAGTATACACCAAACCGGGCTTCCCTTCTGCCGAACAGGGAATCGCCACAGCAGAACTCACGGCGGACTTCGATCCGCCCGCGTTAGCATATGTACTACGATGATTCCGTAATAGCGGTCCGGGAATCTGTGGCTCCCCCTGTCCTGTTGATACGCAGGCCTGCCGTCTAGTATGTCGGGTCAAAGTACCTGCTTCGTTCACTCCAGCGTGACTCCCGGGGCTTTTTCGAGTGAAGATTCGAGCGCTGCGAGCATGGCTTTGAGTGGAGCCGGTCTGCCGAGCCAAAGTTCGAGGGATGCCGCTCCCTGCCCTGCAAGCATTCGTACCCCGTCCACCGTCCGCAGTCCCCTCGCCTCGGCAGCCCGAAGCCAGGCGGTGCGACGGGGCCGATAGATGATATCATAAACTACGGCATCCGGCCGAAGGTTCCCGAGAGGGAAGGCGGGGATGGCCTCGAAGTCCGGCTCCATCCCGACGGGTGTCGCGTTCACCACCAGAGCAGCCGTCCGGGCTGCCGTCGCAGCCCTCTCACCGTCCCACTGCGTGACCTCGCCGCCAAGCAGACGGAAGTCGTCTCGCGCCTCGTCGGGGTGGCGGGAGAGAACGACTACGCGCCGCCTTTGTCTGCTTAGCGCCAGGCAGATGGCCCGGGCTGCGCCACCTGCGCCCAAAATCACGGTACTGCCTTCTGCGTCGAGTTCGATATCCCGCAGGCCCATGAGGAAGCCTGCACCGTCCGTGTTGTATGCGACGACCTTGCTGTCTCGGCGGACCCAGGTATTGGCTACGCCGAGAAGCTTCGCCTCGGCTGAGGCTTCGTCAGCCAACTCGAAGGCGGCGCGCTTGTGAGGGATGGTGATGTTCACGCCGGCAAGTGCGCCGGTCCTTACCGCCGCAGCCAGCCCGCCGACTTCGTGGGGGTCACACTCCACGCGCAGGTACTCCGCCTCGATGCCGAGAGCGTGGAAGGCGGCTCGGTGCATCTGTGGCGACAAGCTGTGGCCGATCGGCTTGCCCACCACGGCAAACAACAGCATCCGCTTAGTTTCCACATCGATCGGTCCCATCCTGCGGGTTTCGGTACAATCCCAGCATGTCGAGCATAGCATCCAGCATTCTCGCCCTCGTTGTCGCCAGTACTGCTCCACCCCAGTCCGCATGGAGACAGGGCTACGAGGAGTACACCCGGTGGATGAGTTCCATCGGGGTGGACCTTCCGGCAGGCGAGAGTCGCATGATGGATTGGGCACAAGCCACCCGTGACTACGGCGGGCGCCGGGCGGCACAGGCAACGCCCGTGTTGGAACGGGTGCTGCGCGAGTACCCCGACTCCAGCCTTGCCGGCTCGGCACAATGGATGCTGCTTCAGCAGGAGATTCGAGAAAAGCCCCCGGTGATACGTGCCCACCGGCTCCAGCGGTTCCTCGGGGCTTACCGCAGCCCGGAGTGGCTCGGTCCTGCCACTTCGCAGTTAGTAACCGCGCTGTTGGAAGCTGGCCGTCAGGCGGATGCACGAGCTGTCGTGCGTGACTTCGCCGAGAAGTGGCCTGGGAGCAGCCTGGTTCCCGAGCTTCGCCGCGCATCAGGTCTGGACACGACCCCGGCGCCCGACCCTGTCCCCGCTAACGCCCACTGGGACGAGTTGAACAAGCTCAAGGCGGCGGTGCGCTGGGGCGAGCTTCAGCAGGGCCTTCGAGAGCATCTCACACGGTTCCCCGAGTCCCCGCGGCGGGACGAAGCGATCCGCGAGCTGATGCGTGTGGTACGCCACCACATGCCCGGAGATGAACCGGAGGTTCGTTACCTGGAGGAGTTCGTCGCTTCGCGCAATCCGATGCCGGGGGCGGACCTAGCGGCAGTTCGACTGGCCCACAGGTACCTCGAGCGAGGGGACCATGCGAAGGCGGCATCGCTGTTCGAGAAGGTCGCGAACGAGTGGCCTCACTCGATCTATGCCCCGCGGGCGCTAGTGGATGCGGGTCTGGCCCGCCTGGCGCTCGGGCAGCGCGCAGCATGCCTGACGAACCTGCAAAAGGCGGAAGTCCTGACTTTCGACCCATACGACTTGCGAGACATAGTTCTGGCACGCGGGTATGCGAACTCGAACGGCCGCTGGACAGAGATGCTGGAGAAGGAGTACTCGGTGATCGAGGACCCTGCCACCTCCGTCGGCCGCAGGGCGGAGGCGCATGCGCGGGTGAACGTGTTGCACGCTCTCGTCCCCCCGAACCGCGATCCGCGGCAAGCGGCCATATGGAACGTGCGGCTTTTCATCTTCAAACGGCTCGACCACGAGTGGACCACCAAGGACAACGAGCCGCGCCACACCAAGTTCGAACTGACGCCCGAGATGATCGCCGACATCCAGACCACCTTCGGCAAGTATAAGGAAGACGTGTTCCGGTATTCGCGAGGGGCCCTGCGGATCGAGTCGGAGATACGGATTCTCGACGAGAGCGCGAAAGTCACCAAAGTGGACTGGAACCGAGACAATCCACACCTGTTCTGGAACGCGCACGGTCACCCGCTGGAGAAGATGCCCAATCGAACTGCGGGGCCCTTCCAGTCCGACTTCTGGGTGATACCGGCGGAAGGGCTCCCTGCGTGGGCACCTGCGGGCGCAGGCGGACCGGCCAAGGAGACCGGTAAGGGGGACGTGACCTACATGTACGGACCCGGATGGAAGGACTGGTTTCGTTACGTATACGTGCATGAGTGGCTGCACAACGTGGACGGCGCGTTCTGGCTGAACGGCTGGCAGCCGCAATGGAACCTCTCGCACGACCACTGCGGGAGGGATTGGAACTCGCGCTGGCCCGATTCGGGCGACCCGGAATGGTGCATCGGCTTCATCAAAGGCTGGGGGGAGCATGAGGAGGACTGGTGCGCCTTCTACCGATGGACGATGAGCAACATTATCACGCCCCGAATGTGGTCGCAGGCGAAGCTGGAGGGTATCCGCGGCGAGCAGGGCGCCACGCTCTCGACGGCCGTGCCCCTCCGCCACGGGTCCCGGTAGCATCCTGCCACGGCGCTACCGCCCTATCGGCTAGGTGCGGGCCGCCGAAGACGCCGTGTGACTTCACCCCTGGGGATGAAAGAGATGAGGGTGTTGTGCATGGTCCTTTGCCAAGGCCCCGGAGGCAGCCTGGTCCCAGAGCCAATGCACCGGACTCGCCATCCGAGGACGGATGGCGAGATGACTGTATCGAGAGTGGCTGGAGGGCAGGAGCTACTAGCCGCCCGCAGCGATGCTGCGGGCGTCGCCGTCGCCTGCAACCTCCACGTTGCGCGCTCCTGCCTCTTCCGGCAGCAATTCGATCATTACCATCGTTGCGTGCAGGCAGGCCAGCGTGCTCTCTGCACCTTGGTTCGCGCTTGCTCCGTTGGGCGTAAGGCCGTCCGAGCAGCCCCCACTGCGGAAGTCGTACATTGGCACCTGCAGGTCGTTCGCCCCCAGGAACCAATCGTACGCCATGCGCATCAGCTTCAGGTAGCGCTCCTCCTTCGTGCTCTGGAAGGCGGCACCGGCGAGCGACACCATCGCAGCCGCGTCTATCGGCTGTTGGTCGAAGTGGGGTTTCTCCGGATCGCCCCGTCGGAACCACCCGTTGGAGCCGACCAGAGACAGGTGCCCGTCGCGGGTGCACTGCTCGAAGAGCCAGTCCGTGGTAGAGCGCGCTACCTCTTTGTATCTCTCGTTACCTAGCACCTGCGAGGCCCGCCACAGCGCACGGGGGATCAGGCCGTTGTCATAGGCGAGCACCGGCTCGAACCAATCCCAGCCGGGGGAGCGGGTCTGTTCGTAGCAGTACATTAGCTTTTCGGCCAGTTCCACCAGCGCATTCTTGAGTTGGAGCGCGCCGGGATACTTGTCGAGGTAGCGGAAGATACCGAGCATCGCGTACGCGGCTCCGCGCAGGTTGATCTTGTGTAAGTTGGGAAGCGCCAAGTCGAAGGCGTCCTTCGCGACCGCCTGGTAGTCGGTGGGTGCGTACGCGATCGTGTGGCCTAGCCCCCACAGTGCCCGTCCCTGGCAGTCGTCGGATCCCACCTCGTCCAGGAATCGCCGCTCCACCGAGAGGAAGTTGCGGAAGGTACCGTCTTCGTTCTGACAGTAGATGACGAACGCGAGGAACGTTCCGAGTAGGTCCAGGACATCCGGTTTGTTGAAGAGTCGGTAGTACTTGGTGGCTGCGACCAGTGCACGCGCGTTATCGTCCACGCAGTAGCCGTGCGAGTAGTCAGGGATACGGTAGCGCGCGTGTTGGAACAAGCCGAAACGGTCCGTGAGCCTTCTGAGGTGTTGCAGGCTGGGCTCGGGAAGCGAACGCGATCCGATGATCACGGCTCGACTGCTGCGTGCAGTGGCTGCCTTTAGCTTCCCGGCGCCGCCGAGCAGAGCCTCAAACTCCTGGACGTACGACTTCCCCACTTCCCGCCAGACCATCGCCCGACCGTGCTGGTAGGCGCGCTTGCGCATGGCGTGCATCTCGACGGGGTTGGAAAGCAGCCAATTGATCTTCTCCGCCATGTCGTTCTCGTCGTTGAACTCGGTCAGCAGGCCGCGTCCGTCAGCCAGTAGCTCTTCCGCATGCCAGAACGGGGTGGACACGATCGCCTTACCCGCCCCTAACGCATAGGCGAGAGTGCCGGAGGTGATCTGATTTCGGTTGGGATAGGGTGTCAGATAGATATCCGCGGCGCACAGCGCCTCGCACAGCTCCTCGAACTCCACGTATCGGTTGTAGAAGACAACGTTATCCTCCAGGCCGAGATCGGACACCAGTCGTTCTAGTGAGAGACGGTAAGCCTCGCCCGACTGCCGAACTACCTCCGGGTGCGTTGCTCCGAGGACCATGTACACGACTTCGGGGTGCTGGTCGGCGACTTTGCGCACAGCACGGATCGCCGTCTCGATGCCCTTGCCGGGGCCGATTAGACCGAACGTCAGCAGAACCGTGCGGCCCTCCAGTTCGAACTGATCCTTGTAGTAGCTCGGGTCCACGACCGGGAGGTCGGGGATGCCGTGCGGGATGTAGACCATCTTGTCCATGGGAACGCCCTGTGCCGATAACATGTCCACGGCGCGGTTCGTCATCACGACGATCTTGTCGCTGCGGTCGGCAATCGCGTCGAACACGCGAGATTGCACCGGTCGGCGGTCCTCCAACACTGTGTGCATGGTGGTCACGACGGGCACACGCACGTCACGGAGGAGGGTGACCAGGTACTCTCCCCACTCGCCGCCGAAGATGCCGTACTCGTGCTGGATGGAGATGATGTCTACACGGCTGTAGTTGAGAAACTCGGCTGCACGCTTGTAGTCACTCAGGTTGTGCTGCTGGATTTCGAACTTCACGCGCGGTGGGTACTGATACTCCTCGTCGGTGTTCGTGATAGCGACGGCGACGACGTTCTCCTGCGACGGAAGGTGCTCGACCACCGCGTTGGCAAGGTCGTGCGTGAAGGTAGCGATTCCGCAACGACGTGGGGGATAGGTGCTGAGAAAGGCGATACGCTGACCGCCGGTGGTCCCCTTCTCCAAGTGACTTCCTCCTGTGTGAGGTTGCGTGCTATTCGAAGTCTGCTAGCCGCAAGGGACGATTGGCTCGGTGGCTGAGTGTCAGCGGGCAACGGTCTGCTGACCCGCGCGGGCGAAAACTATTCGAAGATCCCCCCGAGATACACCCATCGCGACGGCAGCTTCGCACAATCAGTATACCCCGAGCCTCTGGCACGACCCATCTGCGCGGGCCTTCGTACCGTGACAAAGCCGAAGCGGCTGGGCGCGGCAATCGCGCCCAGCCGCCAGACGGTGTCGTCTGTTACGCCTGCGGTGCGTCCTCGTTAAGAGTCTCTAATGCATCCGGGACGGACACACCATTTCCCTCCATGTGACTAACAATGGTGTCGAGGGAGGTGCTTCCGGCATCGGAGGAGTCCAAGTCGTCGGGGGGGCCATTGTTCTCGTGCGGTGGCTCTTCACCATCCTCTTCCCGGATTTGGGCTTCCTCTTGCGCAAGCTGGGAGAGCGTGAGGCCTCGGGTAACGAGGCTCAGATCGTCTTCCAACTCCTCGCCTGCGAGCGCCGGTCCTACCAGCGCGTTCAGTGAGCGCTCGGCCCATTCGGGAGCTTTATCCACTTCGATGTCCATCTCTCGGTAGGCCGGGAAGCCGGTGCCTGCCGGAATGAGGCGACCGATGATCACGTTCTCCTTCAAGCCGACCAGTTCGTCGCTCTTTCCGCGCACCGCGGCGTCCGTCAAGACCTTGGTGGTCTTCTGGAAGCTCGCAGCGGAGAGGAAACTTTCGGTGGCGAGGGCTGCCTCGGTGATACCGAGCAGCACCCAGTCCACGGTAGCTTCCTTAGGCTCACGCTCCTTGATCTCTCCTGTCTCCGGGTCCGTGTATTTCAGCACGACGCCGCGTTCTCGCATCTTGCGAATTTTCTCGTTTTCGCGCTTCAGCACGAAGCGGTCTACGATCTGACCCGGAAGGAACGGGGTGTCGCCGGGCTCTCGGACCTTGCGCTTTCGCAGCATCTGGCGAGTGATCACCTCGATGTGCTTGTCGTTGATGTCCACGCCCTGCGCTTTGTACACGGCCTGCACTTCCTGCACGACGTACTCCTGGACGCCGCGGACGCCTCGCAATCGAAGAACCTTGTGCGGGTCGAGCGGCCCGGGAGTCAGGCGGTCTCCGGGACGCACCACGTCACCCTCCTGGAACTCCAGCTTGCCGCGATAGGGCACTAGGATCAGCTCCATCACCTTGATGTGGGTAACTCCCTCATTGAGTAGGGCGGCGATGTGCTTGTCCTTCAGCTCTGTGCCTGCCTCGATCTCTACCTTACCGGCCTTGATCGGCTCTGCGGCGAAGCGACCCGTCGGGCTGTAGTCGCGGATGTCCACTTCGCCTTCGATGACCACCCAGCGACCCTTATCTCGGGTCTCGATGCGCTTCACTTCGCCACCGATCTCGGTGATGATCGCTTCGCCCTTCGGGCCTTTCTTCGGATCCCTCGGGTTCTTGTAGCCGCGGCCACGAGCCTCGAATAACTCTTCCACTCGGTTGATGCCGGAGAACTCCGACTCGAGCAATTTGACCAGTCGCTGCGTCCAACTCTTGGTGGCGTCGTGCTTCCTCTTCTCGGTCTCCTTCGCACCGGCGGACGTGCGGGTCCGCTCTTTCTTCGCCTTGGTGGGGGCTGTGTCTCCAGCTCTCGCGGGATCGGCTCGCAAGAACTCCTCGGCCACCTTTCGCCGCTCATCATCCAGCTTGACAATCTCTTCTCCCGAGAACTGGACCAGACCGCGCTCCTCGTCGGACATCAGCTCCGCGATGTTGCGCTTGGCCTCGCCCATCTCTTTGACACCGGCGATGGTGAGACCCGCGATGCCTCCGGTGTGGAAGGTACGCATGGTCAGCTGCGTGCCCGGTTCGCCGATGGACTGTGCCGCGATGATGCCGACGGCCGAACCGATCTCGACGGTTCTGCCGAGCGCGAGGTCACGCCCGTAGCACTTCGCGCAGATGCCTTGCTCCAGTTCGCAGGTGAGAGGCGAGCGAATCTCGACGCCGAGCCTGTTCCGCTCGTCAATCTTGAAGCCGGCGGCGCGGTATTTGTCCTGGAGCTTCTGCACCTCAGGCGAAGTGCGCCCGCCCTTGGACTGCAATTCCTCTAGAGCCTGCCAGTACCGAGTGGACACTTGTTCGAGCATATGGGCCTGGGCGTCGGAGATTTCTTCGTCCAAGTCCACGATCAGTTCGCCCGTCTCGGGATCGGTAATTCTGGCGAGCGAGGTGCGCCCTGCGGCGCGCTCGGCCAACTTCTCGATCACCTCGCCATCCTTCTCCAGGCGCTGCACCGTGATGCCCTCGGTGGTCTCGCAGTCTTCCTCCCGGATGATCACGTCCTGCGATACGTCTACCATGCGGCGTGTTAGGTAACCAGCGTCCGCTGTTCGGAGTGCGGTGTCTGCCAAACCCTTTCGCGCGCCATAGGTCGAGACGAAGTACTCGAAGATGGACAGACCCTCATGGAACGAAGAGCGGATCGGCAAGTCCTCGATGAGGCGGCCGAATTGGTCGGAGATGAGTCCGCGCATCCCGGCAAGCTGGGTGAGCTGCTTGACCGAACCACGGGCGCCGGAGTCCGTGACAATCATCAACGGGTTGTATTGATCGAAGGTCTTGAGGATCTCTTTGGCCACGTCATCGTACGCCTTTGTCCACTGCTCTGTCAGGCGGCGATGCCGCTCCTGATCGTTCAGCATCCCTCGGTCGTAGCGCTCTTTGTCCAGTGCTGCCGCCTGCTCCGTCTCGCTGATGATGCGGTGGCGCGCTTCGGGCGGGTCCATGTCGGTCATCGAGATTGTGATGGCGGACTGGGTGGCATAGCGGAAGCCCAGGTCCTTCATCGCATCCAGCAGCGTGATGGTGGCCTCGGACCCCGCCAGCAGGTGACAGTCGTTGATCACCTCGGCGATAGCCTTCTTGGTGAGGAGGATGTTCGCGTACTTCTCTCGATACCGCATTTGCGGGGGAAGTACTTCGTTGAAGATGATCCTGCCGGGCGTCGTCTCAATGATTTTCTTCTCGCCGGTATCAGGGTCCGTCACTCGCAGGTCCACCGGATCGTGTAGATCGATCTCGCCAATATCCAGAAGGCACAGCACCTCGTCCGGCCGCCCGAACACGACCTTTCGCTTTTCGGCTTTCCGGTTACGCATCGTAAGGTAGTAACAGCCGAGTACGATGTCCTGGATCGGCGAGACGATGGGACGGCCATTGGCCGGTGAGAACAGGTTGTTACTGGAGAGCATCAAGACGCGAGCTTCCGCCTGTGCGTTCGCAGAGAGCGGAACGTGAACGGCCATCTGGTCTCCGTCGAAGTCCGCGTTATAGGCATGGCACACCATGGGGTGCACCTGGATGGCCTTTCCGTCCACCAAGACGGGCTGGAAGGCCTGAATGCCGAGTCGGTGAAGCGTGGGGGCTCGGTTGAGTAGTACTGGATGCTCGGCGATAACGTCTTCCAGGCTGTCCCACACCGTCGGGTGCATTCGGTCAATCAGGCGCTTGGCGCTCTTGATGTTCTGGCTGACGCTTCTTTCGACGAGCGTCTTCATGACGAGCGGCTTGAACAGCTCGAGAGCCATCTCCTTGGGCAGACCGCACTGGTGGAGTTGCAGGTGGGGGCCCACCACGATAACCGAGCGACCCGAGTAGTCCACTCGCTTGCCGAGCAGGTTCTTACGGAAGCGTCCCTCTTTGCCCTTCAGCATATCCGAGAGCGACTTGAGCGGGCGATTGTTGGAGCCCACCACGGGTCGGGTGCGACGGCCGTTGTCTATCAGCGCGTCCACCGCTTCTTGCAGCAGGCGCTTCTCGTGGTTGATGATGCTCTCGGGTGCCCGGATCTCGATAATCTTCTTCAGGCGGTTGTTGCGGTTGATGATGCGTCGGTACAAGTCGTTCAGGTCCGAGGTGGCGAACCGCCCACCGTCGAGCTGCACCATGGGTCGCAATTCGGGCGAGATGACCGGCACTTGAGTTAGCACCATCCACTCCGGCCGGCTTCGCGACTTGTGCAAAGCCTCCACGATCTCCAGTCTCTTGATAGCTCGTGCTCGGCGCGGTCCTGAGGTGCTGATGATCTCATGCCGTAGCTCGCGGCTAAGCCTGTCGAGGTCCACCTGCGCTAGCAGGTCGTGAATGGCCGCCGCGCCGATGCCTGCCCTGAGCAAGGAGGTGAAGTCCTTGCCCGCTCGCCTACTGGCGACCTCGAGCATACGGTCCACGGCTCGGTATTTATCCTCGTCGATAAGCTGCCGACGCTCCAGGCGCTGAAGGATCTCGAGTGCGATTTCCATCTCGGCCTTGCGCTCTTCGGCTTCTCGGTACTCGGCCTTGATGCGGTCGTTAACCGCCTTCGTGCGCTCTTTGATGTGGTGGTCGTCGTAGACGTCTTTGTTTTCCTCCAGCTCCTCGGCGAATGCCTTGCGCAGTTCCTCCTCGGTCTGGGCGGCGTTTTCGTCCACGTAGCGTTTTTCTTCTTCGATGGCGCTCATCAGCACGCCGACGTTCTGTTCGATGCCTTCCTTATCGATGTCAATCACGATGAAGGAGGCGAAATAAGCGACCTTCTCGAGTAGTCGTGGAGAAATGTCGAGGATGAGGCTGATCGGGCTCGGGACGCCCTTGAGGTACCAGATGTGGCAAACCGGAGCGCACAGCTCGATGTGCCCCATGCGTTCGCGGCGCACCTTCTGTCGGGTCACTTCGACGCCGCAGCGCTCGCAGATAATGCCCTTGTACTTCACCTTTTTGTAGCGACCGCAGTGGCACTCCCAGTCCTTCACCGGGCCGAAGATACGCTCGCAGAACAGCCCGTCACGCTCGGGCTTGAAGGTTCGGTAGTTGATGGTTTCTGGCTTCCGCACCTCGCCATGCGACCAGCCTACGATATCTTCCGGCGACGCGATGGCGATTCTGATTTTGTCGAATGAACTGACGTCTGCCATTAGCCTGCTGCCTCTCCTCGCAACTTCGTGTTTATGCGCCCTTGCGGGCAAACTGTTATGAAGTCACGCCGCATATCGGTTACGGCGCTCAGAGGTTGAAACCCACGCTGCGCGCCAGACGCGCATCGTCCATCCCGTCGTCTTCAAGAGCTTTCAGGTCGATCTCTTTGTTGGCTCTGTCGGTCACGGTGACCCGCAGGCAGAGGCTTTGCAGTTCATTGACCAGGATCTTGAAGGACTCGGGAACGCCTGGCTCACCCATCGACTCCCCTTTGACGATCGACTCATAGGTCTTGACGCGCCCGGTGACGTCGTCGGACTTGACGGTGAGGATTTCCTGGAGCGTGTAGGCCGCACCATACGCTTCGAGCGCCCACACTTCCATCTCGCCGAAGCGCTGGCCACCGAACTGCGCCTTGCCACCGAGTGGCTGCTGAGTTACGAGCGAGTAGGGACCGATGCTGCGCGCGTGCACCTTCTCGTCGGCAAGGTGCTCCAGCTTCATCAGATAGGAGTACCCGACGGTCACCGGAGAGCGGAACAGATCGCCGGTGCGGCCATCGCGAAGATAGGTCTTGCCGGTCTCTCCGTCGAAGCCACACCGTGCCGACGCGTTATGGCGAATGCGCTCGATAATCGCATCGTAGACCTCCTCCGAGGCCGCGAACGGTTCCTCTTCGGCGGGCAGTTCTTCCGGCATCGCCGCGAACTCCTCATCGGTGAGGATTGGCGGACCGGCCACTGCAGCCGACACCCTCTCGAGTCCATAACGGCCGAGGTTCCGCAGCCCTTGCTTGACACACGCCAGGTTCTCCTCCGGTGTCTTCTCGGGTGCGATATCGGCTGCAATACCGAACGAGCTGTCTAGGTACCCGTTCAACGCGTCGAAGAACAAGGCGTTGGCAAGGCGCTTCATCTCGAACAGGATCTCGTCCTCAGTCGAGCACTCGAAGGCAGGCTCGGGGAAACGACAATCCAGTCGGTGGCCTACATAGCCGAGGTGACACTCCAGGATCTGACCGATGTTCATCCGGCTGGGCACGCCGAGCGGGTTCAGCACGATGTCCACGGGTCGCCCATTCGGTAGATAGGGCATGTCCTCCTGAGGGAGGATCTTCGAGATGACACCTTTGTTGCCGTGGCGCCCGGCCATCTTATCGCCTTCCATCAGCTTGCGCTTTTGGGCGACGAACACGCGCACCAGTTCGTTCACGCCGGCAGGGAGTTCGTCACCCGGGAGCTGGTGGAGTTCGCCGTCGCAACGATCACAGAACAGCCGGTCCTTCTTCTTGCTCTCGTTGTAGATGTGGCCGCATGCCTGGCACTGGTACTTGAACCGTGAGAACACCTTGACGTCCACAACTTGGCCGCGCTCGCCGTGTGGACAGCGAAGCGACACGTCCCGCGTCTCCTCCGCTTCCTTGCCGAAGATTGCGATGATGAGGCGTTCTTCTGCGGTCATCTCCACCTGACCCTTCGGCGCCACCTTGCCAACGAGGATGTCTTCAGGCTGGACCTCAGCGCCGATGCGGATGATGCCGTTCTCATCAAGGTCTTTGAGTGCCTCCTCGCCGACGTTAGGGATGTCGCGGGTGATCTCCTCGGGGCCCAGCTTCGTATCCACCGCCTCGGCTTCGTGCCGCTCGATGTGGATGGAGGTGAACACGTCGTCCCGAACCAACCTGTCCGAGACCAGGATCGCATCCTCATAGTTATAGCCGCCCCACGGCATATAGGCGACGAGTACGTTCTTACCCAGCGCCATTTCCCCATGGTCGCAGCACGGGCCGTCCGCGAGAGCCTGACCTTTGACCACTCGCTGGCCGGGAAACACGACAGGGCGATGGGTGAAACAGGTGGACTTGTTGGACTGCATCATGTGGTGCAGCCGGTACAGGTCAATCTCGCCATCCTCCGACGCACGGACACGGATCTCTTTGCTCGTAACCCCTTCGACGATGCCATGGCGCCGTGCGATCACTGCAGAACCCGAGTCGACTGCGGCACGCCGTTCGTATCCGGTGTGCACGATGGGTGCCTCGGAGCGGAGCAGGGGGACCGCTTGGCGCTGCATGTTCGCGCCCATCAATGCCCGGTTCGCATCGTCGTGCTCCAGGAACGGGATGGACGCAGTGGCCACCGAGATCATCTGCACCGGTGTGACGTCCATCAGGTCCACATCTTCTCGGTCCACCGTGGGGTAGGTGCCCATGTGGCGGACCTGCACGCGCTCGGACCGGAAGCGGCCTTCCGCGTCCAACTCGACATCGGATGGAGCGATGTACTTCGGGTCGTCGTCGCCAGCCGAGAGATAGATCACCTCGTCGGTGACCTTTCCGTCTTTCACGATGCGGTACGGCGTCTTGATGAAGCCGTATTCGTCCACCCTTGCGTACACCGTCAGCTGACTGATCAGGCCGATGTTCGGACCTTCCGGCGTTTCGATGGGGCAGATGCGACCGTAGTGGCTTCGGTGCACGTCTCGCACTTCGAGCTTGGCGCTCTGCCTGGACAGGCCTCCCGGTCCCAGCGACGAGAGGCGTCGCTTATTGGTCAGCTCGGAGAGCGGGTTGGTCTGGTCCATGAACGTGGAGAGCTGGGAAGAACTAAAGAAGCTCTTGATGCTCGCAGAGACGGGCTTGACCGAGAGGATGACACCCGGCAGGATGCTCTCGGGGTCCTGCGTCGTCATGCGCTCCCTCGCCACCTTCTCCATTCGAATGAAGCCGAGGCGAAGCTGGCTCTGAAGCAGCTCGCCCACGCTGCGAACGCGCTTGTTCTGGAGGTGGTCAATGTCGTCCGAGCCTGCTCGGTTCGTGCGGACCTCTGTCATCTGGTAGATTGCGCCTACCAGGTCCTCAACCGTGATGTTGCGGCAGGCGAGATCCACATCAATCCCCAGTTTGCGGTTGAGTTGGAACCTTCCGACCTTCGCGAGGTCGTAGCGCCGCTTGTCGAGGAAGAGGTTCGTTAATTCCTTGCGCCCGAGGTCACGGATGGTCCAGATCCGCCGGTAGTAGCGGATCAGTTCCTTCATCATCGCTTCCATCTGGGTGCGGGTGGCGCCGATCTCCTCTTGCTGATACATGCGCGAGCGCTTGAACACGTCCAGTAGCGTGGAGTCCGTCGTTTCGGGCGCGACCTCTCCCAGCATGTGCTCGACGAAGCGCTTCAGCGAGAGGAGTTGGAAGCGGCTGATGCCGGTTTTCTCCGCCTTCTCCAGAAGCTCGCTGCGCATGCGATCGATCTCTTTGAAGCTCTGTTCGCCGGGACGGAGTCTGCGGTAGATCTCCGTCAGTGCCTCGACCGGCGTGTCGGTGGAGTCCTCTTCGATCGTTGCCTGGATATAGCGGTTGATTCGCAGTACGTCGAACTTGGGCAGGCCCAGAGACTCGATTTTGACGGCGGTCTCGGGTCGAATTCTCTCCATTCGGCGGATGATCAGATCGCCGGTTTCGGGGTCGTGCAGATCGTTCAGCGAGAGGGTGAAGGTCGAGTCGTCCTGCGCGCCGCGTTCGGTCAGGTCATCACGGGTCGGATGCTGCAGTGTTTGTCTGGTCCCATAGAGCCACAGGAGGTCCTCCGTGGTTTCGCAAGGCGAATAGACCGCTGCCTCGAACTCCCGCAGGCTTTCAGGCAACGACGCCAGCATCTCTTCCGTGATCAGGGTCTTCGAGTCGTACAGCACCTCGCCGGTTTCGGGGTCTGCGAGGGGTTCTGCCAGTCTTCGGTGCAGGGCGCGGTACAGCGGCATGTGAATCACTGCACGGGCCTGCTCGAACGAGGACATGGCCTTGAGCAATTGCGTGAATGGGAGTTTCTTCGTCTGCTGGATGGCGGCACGTACGACCCAGAACGGGTCTGCCTCCAGCTCCAGCCAAGGGCCCTCGGCAGGGATGACCCGAGCACTGACCAGGATGGCCATGGAGAGGTCGATATCGTCGCTGAAGTAGATACCTGGCGAGCGCGAGAGCTGAGAAACGATGACACGCTCGCGCCCGTTGATGATGAACGATCCCTGGTCGGTCATCAAGGGCAGGTCGCCGAGATACACCTCGGACTCGATGATCTCGCCGTCGGACCGAGCGAGGCGCACGGTGGCACGAATGGGCGCCTCAAAGGTCATGTCGCGGTCGCGGCACTCGTCCAACGAGTACTTGGGTTCACCTAGCGTGAAGTCAACGAATTCGATGCAGTTTCGGTTGGTGAAATCCCAGATGGGAGAGAAGGTACGAAAAAGCTCCGGGAGCCCCTCCTCTAAGAACCACTGAAAAGAATCGAGCTGCAGCTCAATGAGATTAGGTATTTCGAGCACGCTTCCGATCCGCTTAGCAGCGTGCGGGATTACCTTCATCCAGTTCCTCCTCCGGCGTGCGCGGATGCAAACTTTCAGTTGGGCTGTGGCAACGGCGCGCAGAAAAGATAGGTTACCCCGCTCGACTTCCGTCAGTCAAGCAGGTTCGCTCGTTACCGCCGAGAGGGACTAAAGACCTAATTGCCCTGCGCTGGACCTCCCACACCACCGATATCCGGCGGTCGATTCCGGTTCGGATCGAAGTTCGGGTCGGTCTTCCGAGGGTCCTCCGGCAGAACGACACCTTCCGTACCTGCGGAGGTGCCGCCTGCAAGGCTCTGGTAAAGGAAGTACGCAGCCACGAGTATCACCACGAGCGCGACGATGGCCACGACGTTGGAGTTGGACTTCTTCATTGGGTCACCTCCTGCGCACTACCACCAGATGCAGCCGTCAATAAGGAGCCACTTGACCTTAGCGTCGTTCAGGTCCACGTATGCCTCGGCCCAGCAGTTCGAGGGGGGCACCTGACCGTTGGGAAGAAGAGACTTGGTGGGGAACTTCTTGCAGTGGCCATCGGCGAAGGCTACGGTGGCTCCCAAGGCATGTCGGGTGCCGAGCGAGGTAGTCGCAGTGTTGTTCGGTTGCCCATTTGCGCCCACGCCGCAGGCGCCTGCTGCTTCCTTGTTGCTGGCGAGATAGCCCCTGCAATGCTGGTCGCGAGTAGGATCCCGAGGGTCCTTGGGCATTCCGTCGGCAAACATCACTACCGTAGTCGGCGTCTGCATCTTCTTGTAGCTGACGGGGATGAGCTGCATCGTGTCGGTCCTGTACCATCCGAAGATGTTCGTGTTCAGGCCGAGTGAGTTGTGCTTCCTGGTTGCCCAGGTATCGCCGTAGACGGTTCCAGGGGCCGCTGGGCAGCCGTGAACTGCCTTGTCCTTAATGTATTTCTTCGCCAGCCCGATCCAGATGGGAGTGTTGGGATAAGGCTCTCCGGCCACGTTGTGGTAATAGGCGCGAAGGATCATCATCATGTTGTAGTCTTCGCTATACATGAGGCAACCTTTATTGAGCTGGTTGCAGTTGGAAAGGCAGGAGGCGGCCATGGCCGACTCACGTGCCCTAGCGAACACGGGGAAGAGGATAGCTGCGAGAATCGCTATAATGGCGATCACGACCAGAAGCTCGATGAGTGTGAAGCCTCTACGCTGCATTCGTCGTGTACCTCCTTATGATGAGATGAAACTGCTTAGATGGCTATATGATTTGGCTATATGATTTCGCCGAAGACAGTGTATCGCACCTCTGCCGGCATGTCAAATAGGGCGCCTGAAACCTCCATCTGGGGCGCGTTTCCGTGGTGATTCGCCGGCCTCGGTTTCTTATCCTGGATCGAGACGGCGTTATCAACCGTGACCGCGATGACTACGTCAAGAGTCTCGAAGAACTCGAGATCTTCCCCTGGGCTCCGCCAGCCATCGCCGAGGCCAATCATTCAGGTTATCGGGTCGCCGTCGTGTCGAACCAACAGGCGGTGGCCAAGAGCTTGCTGACCACGGAAGGTTTGCGTCGAATCGAACAAGCCATTGTGACCGCGGTACAGGCGGCAGGCGGGCAGATCGAGGCTTTCCGATACTGCACTCATCTTGCGGCCGAAGGTTGTGACTGCCGGAAGCCGAAACCCGGGATGATCCTGGACCTCCAGCGCACGTACGGCTTCGAGCCTCGCGAGACCTTCTTCATCGGGGACACGGAGAAAGACGTGCTTGCCGCCAGAGCCGCGGGCTGCCGACCGTTACTGGTGCTCAGCGGGCACGTGCATCGGGGAGCGGTCGCAGGATTGGCCCAGCAGCCGGAGGGAGTCTTCGAGCACTTGGGTGAAGCTGTACGCTGGGTCGTCGAGGTCGGCTCGACCGCGAGATGAACCGTCCCTGCCCCATACTGCTATCAGCGGAGTAACCGGGCCAGGCTGGCACCTGGCTTGTCCTGTGGCAACAAGCAGGACGTTGTGATTACATTCTCTAGCGAAGTGCAGCCCGAGCCACTGAGACTCCGTAGCATGAGTTATGGGGCGTAAGAGACAGCTACAGCCGTTCTCGACAGTCGTGACTTGTCCGAGCTGCGGGCAGGCGAGCAGCGACGTGATCGCTGGTCCGCGCCCGATTGGCTTACCGTGGTTCGCATGTCCATCGTGCCGTTACATGGCGTTTCCTCCCGCTGACGTGGAAGAGCCGAGTGCCATGGCCGAGTTCGGCTTGCAGTGGACGGGGGGCGCCAGCCCACACCACCGACTGTGGGAGAATCTGTTTCACCAGAGGCTCACCAACCCGATCACGCGGGAAAGGGAGATACGCTCTCTCGAGGTTATCGGCAATGCAGCGATACCTTACCTGAGCCCACTCGCGGAGCATCCGAGTCCCATCGCTCCGGCACTGTCGGAGGCCGCGGTCGAAGCGCTCGGGCGCATAGGTGGCCCGGAGGCAACGAACACGTTGTTGAGAGTTCTGCAGGCACAGGAGCGGGAGGCCCTCTGCGACCGTCGTGTGCGCCTACCCGTTACGCTGGGCACGTTAGTTGTCTTTCCAGTTATCCTTGCGGCGCTGTATCTGTTCGGCGGAGGCTTTAGTGCCCTCATAGAGAATGCCTGGATGTTAGCTCTATTACCAACTTGGTTCGCCTTTCACGCCATCGCAGGCGTTCGGCGGTCGGCAGCGAATGCGTTGGGTGCTCTTCAGGTGTCCCGTGCGGCCGGTGCGCTCGCCATGGCTCATCGCGACAAGAGCATGCGCGATGTCGCCGAAAGGATACTGATTGCCTTGCTACCTAACGTTAGCCCGGAGGACGTCCAAACGTGGGCCCCGGACGAACGAGCGGCAGTCGCTGACCTGCTTCGCACCGGATCGGTACAGCTCAAGGTAAAGGCGCTACCGCTAATCGCGCTGTACGCGGGGAGCGACACACTGCCGGTGGTCGAAGCGCTGGCTAAGAGCGATAACGAAGAGCTGGCGAGCGCGGCCGTGCAGGCTCTTCCCCCAATACAGCAGCGAGCCGAGTTGGAGCGGGATCGGGCAACCTTGCTGCGTGCCCCGTCCGATGCGGGCGACAACGAGCAGCTACTTCGACCCGCATTCGGGGACGAGGGCCTTGCGGACAATCTGCTGATTGCGAGGCCACCACATCAAGAGGAGGCCTAGTCGTTCAGCCAGCCCCGAACGTACTGGAGCCGGGGCATGAAGTCACGCGAGGGTGTCCTACACCAGACAACACCCACTGCTTGCCCCAATCAACAGGCTCACGGGCGAGCGCCCGAAGTTCGTACCAGTGCGGCAAGCTCAAGCAATCGTTCGTCTCCCGGGCAGCGCTCGAGGGCTTCGGTCACGGCTTGTGCTGCAGCACGCTTCTGACCCGACCCGAGTAGTGAACTCACACGGATCTCGTGCAACATGGCGACCACCGGATCGGGTTCGGGTTCGGCTCCGGTGATCTCGTTCAGCACTGCGAGGCCCGCCTCGGCTGCCGCGACGGCCTGGTCCCAGCGTTCCAGGGTGTGCAGCGCGCGGGCTCGTTCGGCGATTGCCTCCAGCGCGTCCGGGACGATCTCGAGCGCTCGGTCATAGAACGTGACTGCCTCTTCGCAGCGTCCGGCTTCTTGGAGAATGTCGCCTTTGAGGGTGAGCGCCTCTGGGTTCTCCGGTTCGGCATGCAGTGCGCGGCCCACCCACTCGAGCGCCAGGTCTGGGTTCCCGCAGTCGAAGCAGAGCCACTCCGCCAGATCTATGTACTTGTCGGTTCGGTGAACCGGACGCATAGGACGCTCGGAGTATACCGATGCGCCGAGCAGGCAAAGATCAGTTCGCCAGGATGTCGCGGACGTAGTAGAAAACGCCAAAGATGGCGATGGCCGCAACGATGAGAGCTAGGACCGTGCCGAAGCTGCCGTACATTCCATGCCCACCTTCCCTTGCCGATTCCCATGTGGGCTCGATTCCCGGTTGGCATTCCACGGTGCGATGTTGCGGCATACTGGTCGGTCTAGCGGTAGTCGGAGAATCACGCACGCTTCCCTGCCGGTAGTTTCGCCGTCTCCCGGCGAATGGGCGCGCGTTCGGCGGGACGCCGAAATTACGAGGGATCCGCTGGCGCGGGGCGTCACGCGTGGTCGGCGAGACGGTATACTAAAGTCCCGGAGGCGGCGCTATGAGGAACTACGTGTTCGTGACCGGGGGCGTGGTCAGCGGAATTGGCAAGGGAATCGCCGCCGCCAGTATCGGTCGTCTTCTCAGAAACCGTGGCTTTGCCGTCACTCCCGTCAAGCTCGACCCCTACATCAACGTAGACGCCGGCACGATGAACCCCTACCAACACGGGGAAGTCTTCGTAACCGATGACGGCACCGAGACCGACCTAGACCTGGGTCATTACGAGCGCTTCATCGACGTCTCTTGCACGCGCAGCTCCAGCATCACCACCGGCACGGTGTACGCAGAAGTAATTCAGAAGGAGCGACGGGGCGACTATCTCGGGGCGACCGTACAGGTCATTCCGCACGTTACCGACGAGATCAAACAGCGTATCGTGAAGGTCGGCGAAGAGAGCAACGCGGATATCGTCATCGCAGAGATCGGCGGGACCGTAGGCGACATCGAGGGCCTTCCCTTTCTCGAAGCAATCCGGCAGTTTAAGAAAGACGTCGGGCCGACGAACGTGCTGTACGTGCACGTGACGTTGATCCCGCACATTGCGCCCTGGGGCGAAGTGAAGACGAAGCCCACACAACACAGCGTGATTCGGTTGCGGGAGATAGGAATCACCCCCGACATTCTCGCTTGCCGCACGGACGTGCCGCTCAGCGATGAAGTGAGAGAGAAGCTTGCCCTGTTCTGCGACGTGGCGCCGGAAGGCGTGCTCGAGCTGCGCACCGTGGACACCATTTACGAAGTTCCGCTGCGGATGGACGAGGCGGGATTGGGTGAGTTGATTTGCCGACGACTAGCCCTGCCAACCGCCGAGCCGGACCTCACCGAATGGCAGCACATGGTGAGCGTGCTGAAAGACCCCGCCGAGTCATGTCTGATAGGCGTCGTCGGCAAGTACACGAATAACGGCGACGCGTACAAGAGCATCGCGGAATCGCTAGCGCACGCGGGGGTGCCCAACAACTGCCGGGTGGGCATCCGGTGGATCGAGAGCGACGATTTGGAAAACGCCGAACCGGAGGAGGTGCTTACGGGGTTGGACGGCCTCATCGTCGCACCCGGGTTCGGGGCAAGGGGCGTGGAAGGCAAGATCAGTGCGATACGGCACGCCCGTGAGCATGGTATCCCGTTCCTGGGTCTCTGCTACGGACTTCAGATGGCCATTATCGAGTTCGCGAGGAACGTGTGCGGGCTGAAGGACGCGAACACCATCGAGGTGGATGAGGGCACGAAGCACCCTGTTATTCATCTGATGGCGGACCAGCATGGCGTGACGGAGAAGGGTGCGACCATGCGGCTCGGTAGCTACCCCTGCAGGCTCTCGCGCAACAGCCTGGCCCACCGCTTATACGGCCACACGCTGATACACGAGCGGCACCGGCACCGATACGAAGTGAACAATGACTATCGGGAGACGCTGAGTGCCGCTGGGATGCAGTTCAGTGGGGTCTCACCGGATTACCGTCTCGTCGAGATTGCTGAGTTGCCGGATCACCCCTACTTCATCGGGTGCCAGTTCCATCCGGAGTTCAAGTCCAGGCCGAACCGCCCCGCCCCGCTGTTTGCGGGATTGGTTAAGGCTGCTCTCGCGCGCAAGCACGGGGCCACTAAGGGCGAGGGCGTTGCGGTAGTGGCTACGAAGAAGGCAGAACTTCCGGCAAGCGGCTGATTATCCAGTCGGGGCGCATCTCGTCCGGTGCTGCTTCGGCCTCTTCTGGCGAAGTTACGCCCGTGAGCACCAGCGCCGATGCAATGCCTGCTCGCTTTGCACACAGGATGTCGGTGTCGAGCCGGTCACCGACCATGAGCGCCTCTTCGCGGGGCACCCCAAGGCTCTCGAGCGCGAAAAGGATCATCTCCGGTTCCGGCTTTCCGAAGGTCTTAGCGCTTCGCATGGTGGCCGTCTCCACGGCAGCCACTATGGGTCCGCTGCCAGGCATGAGTCCCTCCTCGACCGGGTAGACGGGGTCGCGGTTGGTCGCGAACAGGCGTGCACCGGCGAAAACGGCCTGCTGCGCGGTTGTCAGTTTGTCGAACGTGAACTGCGTATCGCGGGCTACGAGGACTGCATCCACGGGTGGCCCCTCGCGAAGCTCGAGACCGGCATCTTCGAGTTCCCTTCCCAGGCCCGGCATGCCGACGAGGAACACCGTCCGCACGCCGAGGCTCTCCAGCGCTCGGGCTGCCACGAGTCCCGAACTGAACACGTTGTCCATAGTCGCGGGCAACCCCATGCTGCGGAGGCGCTCCGCAAACTCCTCTCGATGCCGGCCTGCGTTGTTCGTGAGGAATGCGACCTTGGCCGTCGAGGTCAGTGTGTTGACCGTTTCCAGCGCCCCCGGGAGCAACATGGAACCTCGGTAGATCACCCCGTCAAGGTCGAACAGGTAGGCGGCAAAGCGTCTCACCGGTCTCGCGAGACCACGAAGTCGGCGATCCGGGCGAGACACGCGGAGGCGGGAGTTTCGGGAAGAGGCGAGAGCGACGCCATGGCGGACTGAACATGTGCGACTGCAAGTTCGTGTGCGCGCTCGAAGCCTCCGGAGCGCTCGATCATGCCGATCACCTCGTTCATCCGCCCGTTGTCTGCGTCTCTGCCAAACTGCCTTCGAAGGATGTCGCGATCCGAGTCCGGCGCGCTCACCAGCGCATGGATCACGGGCAGCGTCGGGCATCCCTCTCGGAAGTCGCCGCCGACCGCCTTTCCGATCTTCTCGGGGTCGCCGCGGAAGTCTAAGATGTCATCAGCGAGTTGGAACGCCATTCCGACGTGGTGACCGTATCGGCCAAGCATCTCCTCCGCTGCCTCGTCAGCGCCACCAATTCGCGCTCCCGCCCGACAACACGCTTCTACGAACACCGCGGTCTTCTTCCGAACGATCTCGAGGTGCCTCTGGGGACTTAGGTCGAGGCATCCGAGCGACTCGACTTCGGCCACCTCCCCTTCGCTCATCGCCACCACGGCTTCGGCCACCATCCGCATCAGGCCGAGGTCGTCGTCCATGGCTAGCAGGCGCATTGCCTTGCTGAGCAGCACGTCGCCGGCGAGTACACCGATGCGATTGCCGTAGAGGGCGTTGGCGGTGGGACGGCCGCGGCGCGTGTGGCTTTCGTCAATCACGTCGTCGTGGATCAGGGTAGCCATGTGCACCATCTCCATGGCGGCGCCTATGAGATGCACGCGGGTGGATTTGAATGGGTTTCCGGTTGCACGGGCGGCGAGGCTGACGATGGCGGGACGCAGGCGCTTTCCGCCCGCGGTGAAGATGTTGCGTGCTGCGTTCTCGACGGTGGGTAGATGGGAGTGGATCTCGCGACCAATCAGGAACTCCACGGCGGCGATGTCGTCGGAGACTGCCTGCATCAGCCAAGGTGGCGCGGCGGACTGGAGTGCGTCCAGGCATGGAACCGCGCTCACTTCACGCCTCGCAATACGGTGAGCATCCCGAAGGCCAGGTCGTGCGTTTCTGCCTCGCGAAAGCCTGCTTCGAGGGTGAGCCGTTTCAACTCCACGCGATCGGGAAAGTGGTCGAGCGAGTTGGGCAGGTAAGTGTACGCACTCTTCCAGCCCAGCGCTGCGCCGATGAGCGGCACCACGCGATAGAAGTAGAACCGGGCGGGGCGAGCGAGCAGTCCATTGGGACGGGCGATGTCCAATACCACGAAGCGGCCGCCATCGGCGAGCACCCGGTGCATCTCACGGAGGCCTGCGGGGATGTCTGCCATGTTCCTCAGCCCCCAGCCGACGGTGATGGCGTGCACGCTGCCGTCAGCGAGCGGGAGACGGAGAGCATCCGCCATGGCCCAGCGCAGTGCCGTTCCCGCCGATTTGCGCTTGGCGATGGTGAGCATGGGCTGCGCGAAGTCCACGCCGAGCACCAGACCGGCACCCGCTGCCTTCAGATCGAAGGCGAAGTCGCCGGTACCACAACAGAGATCGAGGGCGCGCTCTCCTGGGATGAGCGGAAGAAGTCGAACGGCTTGGCGGCGCCAACGCCGGTGGGAGCCAGCCGTCATGACCGTGTTGATGAGGTCGTAGACCGGGGCGATGTCCGAGAACATGGTTCGGACGTAGGAGCTACGCGCCTCCCCCGTCGTTTGCCACGGCCTGTCTCGGGTCGCCACAGACATCACCCAGTTCCCTCGGGGGCTATCTTACCCGTCCTTTGGGCGGATTTCACTTTTTTCTGAAAAGATGCGACACTCGGGCCCTCACGATCACAGCCGTCAGGGGCGCGTCGAGGTGAAGACGGCCCGAGGAGTGTCCACTCCCATGCTCAGACCTCGAGGGTGCCACGCGCCCGGAATTTCCGGCAATTGCCGCGACCTACCAGCAGAGTTCAATCAGCCTTATAGCTCATCAGTGCCAGGCAGCCGCAACGTCACGGCATCGCAACTACTTCCCTATGCTCTGCAGGAAGTGCTCGACTGGTTGGCCTTCGCGCACCTCGTGAATGCCGAAGCGACGGATCTTCTCTGCCACCACGTCAGCATACTTCGCGCGTTCCTCGGGCGTCTCGGCTTGGGCAAGTCGCGTGTAGTCTATAGCGAGGCGAGCCTTCTGTACGCGTGCGAGCTCCGGCCTGCCCACCGCCAACCTCTCCGCCTCGGCGAATAGCTCCTCGGCCTTGTCCACGATGTCCTTCCGCAGGTATCCGAGGTTCTTGGGATGATCGTAGATGCCGAAGTGGATGTTCTCCTTCTTTACCGCGTCGTGCAACATGCGCAGGTAGTCGCGGATGGGGCGTGCACCCTTGCCGTAGTAGGCGTTCACGAACTCGTCTACGAGCTTCCACACGTCACGCGATGGGTCCCATAGCAGTTTGGCGAGCACCCAAGATCGCAACTCCGCGAACTCCGATCCACCACCCCGTGGGTAGGCGCCTTCGTAGAAGATGCCTTTGACGCCCAGCTTCTTGTAGGCTCGCGTGCTGCCTGCTAACTCGTCGAAGTCGGGAAACGGTGCGAGGTAGTGGGCGAAGTTCGTGTTATAGTGCCAGATGTATAGGTTGTCGGTGATGGCACCCCAGGCCAGCAGGTTCTCGTAGGGTTTCTTGTTGCGCTCGCAAGCGTCAATCGGGTGCCCGAAGCAGTTGCCGATGGGTGCCATGCGAACCCTGACATTCGGGTGAGGACGCACCTTCTTCGGAGGCTGCTCGGTCCATTGATAAGCGAGCGTGTCAATGAGTTTGTCGGGGTGGTCTTTGCACACTTGCTCGGCAACCGCGTTGACGAACCGCAGGACGAGGCCGGACTGTGCGCCCTCTTCTTCGATCACCTTCTTGCACTCGGCGCACTGACAGCACCCATACCAGTCGTTCTGCGACACGGAGAAGATGCGTGCCTCGGGGTGTTCGCGAATCCAGCGACGCACACACTCCACTGTCAATCGCAGGACATCCGGGTTTGTCAGGCATAGCTGTCCGCCATCCACCTTGCGTACTCCGTCCAGCTCAGAGTAGTACTCGGGGTGGTCTGCGAAGTACTGCTCGGGCGGCAGGATGGCCCAAAAGCTGTGGACGAAGGGCTGATAGCCGATTTTGCCTCCGGTTTCTTCGTCTAGGTGCATGAATGCGCCGTTACATCGGTTGCGCGCCGCCCAATCCTTGTCCCACGCTTCGGTGTAGAAGGGTTCTCGGTATTCGAACGCCGGCGTGACGATGGATGAAATCGGGTTCACTGTCAGCGTCCGGCGCATCGGCATCACTGTCGCGTCGGCGGCGTACCAGCGACATCCCAACACGTCCTCCAGGAAGCCATACACCGCATACATGGTCGCTCTCGGCGTGAGGCCACCCAACACAAGCGTATCGAAGACGGTGCGAATCACGTATCCCTCGTCGCCGAGCGCCTTGGCGTCGAACGGAATGCGCAGTCCGCGGATGGCCAGGTTGTTCTGGGGGTTGCCGAGAAGGATGGCCTTCGAGGGATTGGGTGGGTGGTCGGATCGAATGGGGAGGCTTACCCCGGTGATTCGATAGAGCGAGGATTGTAGCTCGCGCGCCGCACGTGCCTCGGCCGGGGCGGGGCGGGAC
>JABRVX010000051.1 GCA_039961735.1 Fimbriimonadia bacterium | reverse complement strand
CCGACCGTGACCTTCATGGGCGTGGTGGGCAGGAAGGTGCCGATGGGGGCAGCATCCGGCGGGAGGGCGTTCACGTACTGCTCGCGCGACTTGCAGTTTTCGCCCAGCAGGGCCATCACCGACTCTACCTGGTCGTTTTCCGCTCCGATCAGCAGCGTGGAGTTGCCCTCACGCAGAAAGCCACCCGTGCTGGCGATGGTAGTGAACTTGTATCCTGCCCGCAGCAGCGCGTCCGTGATGTTGTTCTTGTCACGGTTGTGCACCACGGCGATCAGTAGCTTCATGGGCCCTCCTGGGTTGGGGTGACCCTATTATAGCCGCGTGCCGAGAGCAGTGCAGCGATCGCTTCACGCGTGCGGCCGGCGACTTCGTCCAGCGACTGAGATGCATCTATCACGCAATAGCGTGGGTTCTCCGCCGCGAGGGCGAGGAAGCCCTCTCGAACCGTTCGGTGAAACTCGAGTGCCTCACGGTCTAGCCTGTCTAAGTCGATCAGGCGGGCGAGTCCCACTTCCGGTGGGATGTCGAGCAGAATGGTCAGGTCTGGTTCCAATCCACAGGTCGCCAATCGGTTCAGCTCCTCGGCCCGCTCCCGGCCCAATCCTCTGGCGATGCCTTGATACACCGTCGTCGAGTCCGCGTGCCGGTCGCACAGCACGATCTCACCTCGTTCGAGTGCCGGGACGATGACCTGAGCAACGTGTTGGGCGCGGTCGGCCAGGAACAGAAACATCTCGGCAATCGGCACGACCGGTTCTCCTCCGAGCAAGAGGTTTCGCACCCCCTCACCGAGTGCGTGCTGGCCTCCAGGCTCACGCGTTAACACCACCGAGTAGCCTTCGGACGCCAGCCACTCCGAGCACCTCTCGATCTGCGTGCTCTTGCCCCCGCCTTCCGGCCCTTCGAAGGTGATGAAGAGGTCGTGCACCTCAGGTTCCCTTTGCGAGGATGCGCACGTACCGATTGGGCTCCTCGCCGACGCTTTCCGAGAGCAGCTTGCGCTTGGCCACCAGCAAGTGCTGGAGTCGCCGAAGGTAGCTGTTTCTCGGAGGCAGGTCGAACGGCTCGGCGGTGGTCAGCACCTGCTCCACACCTTCCTCCGCCTCTTTGATAGCCAGGGCCTCCATTGTACGTGCATCCGGGAGCCGGAACAGGTCGTCCAGGGCGCCTGCAATCTGCGAATAGGTGTTGCTCTTGACCACGACGGTAGGCACCTGCTTGTCCATCACCTCTCGCAGTCGTGGTGGCCTACGCTGATAAGTGGTTCGTATGGCGAGCACGGCGTCGGCCTGTTGGATGTCGTTCACGGTGACTGCGGGCAGCCTCCGTTCCCGAATGGCTCGTTCTAGGCGCGTACGTGCCACGCCATACGGGAAGATACGCATCACGCCGCCACGCAGATTGTTCACGGGGCGGACCGGAGCAGCTTCGCCGCGGTCTAAGTCCAGAACCGGGTGTTCGTGTGGCATGGGAGCCATCTCCACGACCACTTCCGGCTTCTGCACCACCTCCACCTCGCCTTGCGAGCTGCGCACACGGATCTCCGGCCGGGGCTGACTCCCACGCAGCATGGTGTCCACGGCGCGCTGCACGTCATGGTGGATGGCGATCTTGTCGTAGTCGAGCAGCTCGATCACGATGCTGAAGGTCGGCGGGGCCTTTCGCTCCAGCACCGTCTTTTGCGTTCCGCGCCGTCGGGCCTCATCGTCCGAGAGGGTGACGGCCTGGATGCCACCGATCAGGTCGCACAGCGTCGGGTTGCTCATCAGGTTGTCCAGCGTTCGACCGTGCGCGGTGCCGATGAGCTGCACGCCGCGCTCTGCGATGGTCCGAGCGGCCAATGCCTCGGCTTCCGTGCCGATTTCGTCGATGACGATCACCTCCGGCATGTGGTTCTCGACCGCTTCGACCATCACTTCGTGCTGTCTTGCCGGTTCTGCTACCTGCATCCTGCGTGCGGTGCCTATACCGGGATGGGGAACGTCTCCGTCGCCCGCGATCTCGTTCGAGGTGTCCACGATCACCACTCGCTTATCAAACTCGTCGGCCAGGATGCGCGCCATTTCGCGAAGCTTCGTGGTCTTCCCTACGCCAGGCTTACCGAGCAGTAGGATGCTCTTTCCCGCCTCCAGGATATCTTGCAGGATGTCAATCGTGCCGTACACCGCGCGCCCCACGCGACAGGTGAGGCCGACGATACGCCCGTGGCGGTTGCGGATGGCGGATATCCGGTGGAGGGTTCGCTCGATGCCCGCTCGATTGTCCTTGCCGAACTCGCCGATCAGCCCGACCACGTACTGAATGTCTTGATCGGTGACTTCGATATCTTCCCAGCGTTCGGTCAGGCTCACGAACCGGGTCTCGGCGGGCCTGCCGAGGTCCAGCACGACTTCGAGTAGTTGCGGCAGGTCGGGCCGTGTCGCCAGTCTATCCCGAACACGAGGAGGCAGAACCTCCAAGAACTTTCCTAACGCTTCTGTTGTCTCTTTGGCCATCACCGGGTTCCCGGCATACAGCGACTGAAATGTCATGCTGAGCGCGACGCCATAGGGCTCTATTCGCCACGGTCCACGTTGGGCGGCAAGTCCCGTACGGCGATCGTAACCTCCCTTTCGACTCCCATTCTCCAAACGCGAGCTTTGAGCACTCCACCTACTTCCGCGCTACCTAGCACGTTCCAGAAGTCGTCCGAGGTGCGTAGCCCACGTCCGTTCAGACTGACAATCACATCGAGTGGCCGCAGACCCGCCTCCTGTGCCGGCGATAACGGCCACACCTTTTCGACGATCACACCGGTATTCGGCACCGTCGAAACACCCAGTTCCTGAGCCAGGGCCTCACGCAGCCCAGGGTCAGAGAGGCTGATGCCCCTGTAGGGTACGAGCCCGATGTAGGGAATGAGCGGACGTTGGCCGCTGATGATTCGCTTGGCGATCTCCTTCACGCGGTTGATGGGCACGGCAAAACCTAGCCCGATGCTTCCGCCAGTGGGCGAGACGATCACGGTGTTGATCCCCACGACCTGGCCGTGGATGTTTGCCAACGCACCACCCGAGTTGCCTTGGTTGATGGCAGCATCGGTCTGGATGAGCCCCGTGAAGCCCGCACCGGCCTCACGAAGTTGGCGATTGGTGGCGCTGACCACTCCCACTGTCAATGTATTTTCATATCCCAGCGGGTTGCCGAGCGCAAGCACCCACTCACCTACCTGGAGCGTACTGCTATCCCCTAGTTCGGCGTAGGCCAACTTGTTGGCTCTGACCTTCAGGACCGCGACGTCGTGCTCCTCGTCTTTTCCCACCACGAAGCCATCGTACTCGCCTCCGGAGATGGTCCGCACGCGAATCTCGTGTGCGCCCTGAACCACGTGAGCGTTCGTCACGACGTACCCATCCGGGGAGATCACCACCCCGGAACCCTGGCCTGCGAATTGGGTGAGGAAGAATCCCTGTCGCCTCACTCCCATCACATCAATGGCCACTACTGCGGGCGACAGCTTCTTGACGGCCTGCACGAAATCGGGCTGGGCGGCGAGGGATACCCTGCGGGCGGGCCGCTCCAGCACTTCCAGGGCTTGCTGTGGGTCGGCAGGCGTCAAGGCCTCGATGTAGCGCAACACAAACACTGCACCCAACCCCAAAGCGAGCAGAATCAGGGTGATTCCAGCTACCCGCCTCACCGCTAGCCCCCCTGCTTGACCTTGTCGAGCAGCGATACCATCTCGAGAGCCGCCAAAGCGGCCTCCGCCCCCTTGTTGCCCATCTTCGACCCGGCACGCTCGAGGGCCTGATCCAGCGTGTCGCAGGTCAGAACGCCCCAGGACACTGGCATCCCGCGCTCGGCAGCGAGCCGATTGAGGGAGTGTGAGACCGTCGAGGCCAGGTATTCGGCGTGTGGCGTTTCGCCTCGCAGAATCGCACCGACGCAGATCACGGCCTGGACCCTGCCCGTTCTGAGCAGTGCATCTGCGGCAAGGGGCGTCTCCCAGCATCCCGGCACCCAAACCACCTCGACCCGATCATCGCCGACGTCGTAGCGGGCAAGGGCGCCGAGGGCGCCATCGAGCAGTCTACGAGTCACCAAGTCGTTCCATCGGGACACGACAATGCCGAATCGGGCGGTTTCGTGCCGGAGATCACCTTCGAAGACGGTGGATGCCATGGATGGAGTGTACCTAGGACAGACCCGAAGGCTCAGCCTCTTCGGGCCCATCTTGCTCAGGCAGCCAGTGACCCATCTTCAGCCGTTTCGCCCGGAGGTACATCATGTTGTACTGGTTCGGTGGAACAACCAGAGGAACGTGCTCCACGATCTCCAAGCCGTAGCCCTGCAGTCCTGCAACCTTCGACGGGTTGTTCGTCATCAGCCGGATCTTTCGGAGCCCCAGATCGCGAAGAATCTGGGCGCCGAGCCCGTAGTCCCGCAGGTCCGACTTGAACCCCAGCGCCACGTTAGCCTCGACGGTGTCCATACCGGCGTCTTGCAGCGCATACGCCTTCAGTTTGTTGAGCAACCCGATGCCGCGCCCCTCCTGGTTGATGTAGAGCAACACTCCCCGACCCTCCTGAGCGATGAGGCCGAGTGCCGCGACTACCTGGTCTCCGCAGTCGCAGCGCAGGGATGCCAGCACGTCCCCAGTGGTGCAGCTCGAGTGCACCCGGGTAAGCACCGGCTCCCCGTCGTCCACGCTGCCCATGGTGAGGGCGATATAAGGGTTGGCGTTCGTGTCTGCCTCGTACACGTGCAGCGTGAAGTGCCCGAAGTGGGTCGGGAAGGCGATGGCGGGACACGCACGGCGGACCAACTTCTCGGTGCGACTGCGGTACTCGATGATGTCTGCGATGGTCACGATCTTCATGCCGAAGCGGTGCGCCAGTTCCAACAGTTCCGGCACCCGAGCCATGGTTCCGTCATCCTTGAGAATCTCGCAGAGCACGCCGATGGGCTGAAGGCCGGCCAGGCGTGGGAGGTCTACGGCGGCTTCGGTATGACCTGCCCGGCGGAGCACTCCGCCCACTGCAGCGCGCAAGGGGAGGACATGGCCAGGCCTAGCGAAGTCGGCGGGCGTAGACTTTGGGTTACACATGAGGCGGATGGTGAGTGCGCGATCGTACGCCGAGGTGCCGGTGCTGATCCCGTTCGCTGCGTCGATCGTCTCGGTGAACTGCGTGCCGAGCTTCGCGGTGTTGTCCACCACCATCATGCCGATGCCTAGCTGTTCCAGCCGCTTCGGGTCACACGGGACGCACAAGAGACCCCGCCCATGCGTCAGCATGAAGTTGGCGGCCTCGGGAGTGACCTTCTCCGCAGCCATCACGAAGTCGCCCTCGTTCTCGCGGTCCGCATCGTCAACCACGATGATCATGCGGCCCTGTCGAATGTCTTCGAGGGCTTCTTCGATCTTCGCGAAGGGGCTAGGCGACACGTCGGGCGAGTCTGGCATCGGAACCGATTCTACCTCGCAGAATATGTGGCCCATATTACACTTCTACCGCCTGCGACGATTGCCGCAACTCCATGAATCTTCGAACGTATTTGCCCAGGATGTCCGTTTCGATGTTCACGGGCGTTCCGGGCTGCATGGTGCCCAAGTTGGTGTGCTCGAACGTGAAGGGGATGATGGCGATAGTGAACTCGCCGTTTGGAAAGAGGTCCACGACGGTCAGGCTGATACCGTCTACAGCAACCGAACCCTTCTGAACCAGCTCTGCGGCAAGGTTCGTGGGCGCCCAGAACTTGAACATCCAGGAGTCCTCGAGCGTCTCCACTCCCACCAGTTTGCCGACGCCGTCCACGTGGCCTTGTACGAAATGGCCGCCCAGTTCCGCATCCGCTCGCAGGGGCCTCTCGAGGTTCACCCGAGTCCCAGCCGTCAGTGAGCCGAGTGCAGTGCGCTCGACCGTTTCCTCTGAGAGCTCGAACAGCAGCCGGTCGTCGCGCTTCTCGACGACAGTGAGGCAAACGCCGTTGACTGCCACGCTGTGGCCGGGACCAGACTCCCCGGCGAAAGGCGCGGTGATCCATAGCCTGCCGCTGCGAAGGGGCTCCGCAACCGAACCGACGGCCTCGATAAGACCCGTAAACATGGTGCTACTCCATTGGGTAGTCCGGCTCACCGTCCAACATCCACCCACTCCCGGCTCGTACCATCGAAGCATTTCGCAAGCGCACGGCCCGGGCGATCGTCTCCACGCCCGTCCCCTCCACGGCTGTCTTGGCCTGTGCGCCGCCGATGATCAGGGGAGCGTAGAAAAAGCAGACGCGGTCCACCACCCTGGCCTCCAAGAACGAGGCGATCACTTCGCCACCGCCCTCGACCAGTACGGATGTGATACCCCAAGAGGCGAGGCGCCCTAGCACTTCCCTAGGGTCCAGACGGCCTTCCGACCCCCTCACCTGCTCCAGTCGAACCGGTAGTGACTGTAGCCGTTTGCGTGTGACGACCGAAGCCTTGGCGAAGAACACGACGGTTTCAGCCTCGCCATCGTACAGTGTGCTTGCCTCGGGCCCACGCAGGTGATAGTCCAGGAGCACCCGCAGAGGCTTGGCCCTCACGCCGGGAATCCGCACCGTGAGGTTGGGTCTGTCTAACTTCGCGGTGCGGGCGCCAACCAGCACGGCGGCATGTTCGGCACGAAGCCTGTGCGCCATCCGGCGGGCGTCATCATCGGTGATCCACTTGGACTCTCCCGTGACCGTGGCGATCTTCCCATCGAGCGACATCGCCGCTTTGACGGTAACCCACGGACGACCCGTTTTGTGGAAGTGGAAGTGCATACGGTTCTGAGCCCGTGCCTCGTCCTCGAGCAGCCCAACCTCGACGCGCAGCCCCGCTCGACGAAGTCTACGGACTCCGCCCCCCCTCACCAGTGGATTGGGGTCTTTCACTGCCGCAACCACACGGCTGACTCCTGCAGCGACGATAGCCTCCGTGCACGGCGGGGTGCGCCCGTGGTGGCAGCACGGTTCGAGCGTCACGTAGAGCGTGGCCCCTCGAGCCTTGGCACCCGCCTTCTCGAGTGCGATGGCCTCGGCATGGGCGGTGCCCACGCGCCGGTGATACCCTTCGGCGACCACCTCGCCGTTTTGAACCAACACGGCGCCTACAAGGGGATTGGGGGCTGGGTAGCCGCGTGAGGCCAGCTTGAGTGCCCTGCGCATGAAGCGCAGATCCTCCTCACTCCAGCGGGTGACCATTGCTGCCGTCGCGCCGCCTGGGTCTTACGAGCGAGTGGATCAGGCTGCGGATTGCGGACTTGCGCTCCTCTCGATACTGGTCCAGGACGTCCCGTATCTCCCGCGCTGCGACCAGCGCCATCGCGCCAAGTACCAAGATGAGAGCTAAGAGGTAGGTAAGGCCGTAGAGAAGAACCATCGCCTTCTCACGTGTAGGCAGGTCCGCCGCCGGAGCCGGAAACAAGAGCGGATACCCAACGCCCATCGCCAGAGCCACGAGGCCCAGGCACAATACGATGATGCGCCGGCGGCGGCTCATGCTCAATCCAACGCCTCGTTGGCAGCACTCCGCAAGTGCCGCACCGCATCCGCGACGGAGGGAGTGCCATAGACCGCCGAGCCCGCCACTAAGACCCTAGCACCGGCGCGCACCACGAGTGGAGCGGTGTCGACGTCAATGCCCCCATCAACTTCGATGAGGCACTTGGAGTTCACTTCGGCAACGAGCCGCGCTGCCGCGGCGATCTTGTCCAGCATCGGGCGGAGCATCTCCTGTCCTCCGAATCCAGGGCTAACCGTCATGATCAACAACAGGTCGGCGTCAGGTAAGGCATAACGGATGGACTCCACGGCCGTATGCGGATTGAGCGAGATGCCAGGAGAGACGCCGTATCGCCGGATGAGCGACAGCACCCGAACTAGGTCGGGGCAGGCTTCTTCGTGCACGGTGAGGTAGTTGGCGCCTGCCTCGGCGAACGCCTCGATTAGGTCCCAGGGGCGCTCCACCATCAGGTGAACGTCGAATGGGAGTTTGGACACCGCACGGACTGCTTTCACGAGGGGGGGACCAAACGTCATGTTCGGCACGAACTTGCCGTCCATCACGTCGAAGTGAATCATGTCCGCGCCGGCGGCGTCCGCCTGCGCAACCGCATCGGCGAGGTGTCCGAAGTCCGCAGCAAGAATGGATGGGGCGATCAGAACGCTCAATACTCCGGCTCCATGTAGCGGCGGTAAATTCGTTTGCCATCCAAGCTTACGGTCACTCTGGCTCGGTCGCCATAGCCGTCTACGGTCACCTCAAACTCTTCCCCCGCAAAGCGTATGGCGTCGTACACGATTCGCGACCCGACGTCATCCCGAAACTCGACTTGCACCCGCACCTCCTGCGCGACTCCTGCAGGGATGGCGATGGGGATGCGCCACGTCCGCAGTACGGCGCCCTCTTCGGATGGCTCCATCGGCTCCGGGCCGAGGCTAAGCACGAGCTGCACGGGCTGGGACGGGTCGAGTTCCAATCCGCCTTGCGGGATCTGACGGATCACCGCACCCGACGGCACCTCAGTGCTGTGCTCGCGCGTGACAACTGTCACCTTCTTGAACCCCACTTCTGCAAGGGCGGCGCGCGCGCTCTCTTCGGACAGGTTTCGCACATCGGGGACGGCCACCAACCTAGGACCAAGGCTGAGGGACACGGCAACGGTCGCGCCCTCCTTGACCTTCTCGCCGGCTGCAGGCACTGTGGCGAAGATAGCGTCTGGCGGGAAGCGATCGTTGTAGGCCTGGGTCGCCACCTTAAGCTTCAGCTTGCGTTCCGCGAGTATCTGACGCGCCTCGACCAGCGTCTTCCCCACCAGCGCAGGCACGGTTGCCTCACGGGGCTTGGTGACGCTAAGGAAGAGGTAGGCGGCGCCGGCCATCACCACCAGGATCGCCATCAGCGTTAGCGAGATATTGACGAGGCTGAGCCAGCGCGGTACGTCCGGCTCAGGTCTGGGTTCGGATTTCAGGACCGGCTTGGTCGTCGGTGTGGGAGTGGCGACATGGACCGCGGCTTCCGACCCTGGTGCGATGCGAGGCGTGCTGGTTGCAGGTGGGGGCGCAGCGGACTCCGCAGCGCCGGCTCGGAACACGGCCCGCTCGGAGGGCTTGCCGAAGCGCAGTGAATCCCGAATAGCTTTCAGGTCGAGCAGCAATTCGACTGCGTCCTTGTGTCGTACGCTGGGTTGGGCGGATGTCGCCCTCTCCACCAGCATCTCCAGCGCAGCAGGCACGGCAGGGTTCAGCGTGCGCATGGACACCGCAGGCATGATGTGAGCGTCGGTCCCCGTTGCGACGCGCACGGGCCGCTCCCCGGTCAACATCTCGAACAGGATGACGCCAACGGAATACACGTCGGCTGCAGGGCTTTCCTCGCCTCCGATGAACAGCTCCGGCGCCATGTACGGTCCCGCGATGGCTACCTCAGCGCGGAACGTATCGGGATGCGCCATGGCCACGGATCGCAGCCCGAAGTCGGTGAGCATCACGCTGCCCTCGACGTTTGCGAACACGTTGGCTGGGCGAAGTCTCCCGAAGGCTTGGCCCGCACGATGGGGAGCATCGAGGGCCGTGGCGATACCGATTGCGATGTCCACCGCGACCGGCACGCTCATCGGCCCCAACCGTTTCATACGCTCTTCTAGCGGCGTCCCCGAGGCGAGTTCGAACACCAAGAAGGGGTTGCCGTTATGCTCGTCCATGCCGAGGCAAGTGGCCACACCGGGCCAGCGATACTGCGCCATGGTATCGGCGTACATCTTGATGGCGATGCGCAGTTCCGGAAGATGGCTGTACTCAGGGCGGAGGATCTTTAGCGCGACCTGCCGATTTCGGACTCTATCGCGTGCGCGGTAAGTGACGAACAGCGGGCCCTCGCCCAATCGTTGTTCGATCTCGTATCGTAAGCGAAGGATATCGCCGATCACTGTGCTCCGCTCCTCCACGTCCACAACCAGTAGACCACGGATGCGGCGAGCAGAACCCAATAAAGCACGGTCAGCGTGGGCAACGCGGAGTCCAGCCATACCTGCGAGCCCCGAGCAACCAGCCCGCCATAATGCCCGGCCGCGAGCAAGCAAGTCCAGGCCGCACAGAACATTCCGATCAGGCTCTTGTGTGCCTCACCCATCGCAGTCCATCTCTCGGAGGACGTCCATGACGACGTCGCGCGGGACGTCGCCGACGAGCTTCACTTCGCCCACTCTCGTGGGCAACGCCATCACTAGCTTACCTCCCGCGACCTTTTTGTCCCGATACATCAGGTCAACCAGTTCCTCAGGGGGCAATCGAGGCGGCTGCCACCCGAGGGTGTATGCGAGGACGGCAGTTCGAATCACCTCGGGTACGTCTGCATCACACAGACCCAGGCGACGAGCAATCATCGCTTCCGTCACCATGCCCATTGCGACGGCCTCCCCGTGAAGGATGCGCCGGTAATCGAAGATGGTTTCAATGGCGTGGGCAAAGGTATGGCCGAAGTTCAGCCGCGCACGCGATCCCGTCGTGTCCCGCTCGTCCTCGCCGACGATTTCTGCCTTATAACGGCAACACGCGGCCACGATCTCCGCCAACACCGATGGGTCTCGTCGCTCCACTTGACGGCGCACGCCCACCACGAAGTCCACGAAGGGCGCGGACAAGATGAACCCGTACTTCAGCACCTCGGCCATCCCATTGCGAAGGTGGCGGAGCGGCAGAGTTCGCAGCACCGTGGTATCCGCGATCACCGCGAGCGGCTGCAGGAACGATCCGACCAGGTTCTTACCTGCCTTGAGGTCCACGCCCACTTTGCCGCCAACGGACGCGTCCACCTGCGCCAGAACCGTGGTAGGCACCTGCACGTAGCGGATGCCACGGTGGTACACGGAGGCCACGAACCCGGCTAGGTCACCTATTACTCCGCCCCCGAAGGCAATGATGACTCCTTGTCTGCCGAGGCCACGCTCCGACAGCTTCTCGCAGAGGGCACCGGCCGAAGCATAGGACTTGCTACGCTCTCCAGCCGCGACGGTCAACACGATCGGCTCGAGTCCCTCATCTCGGATAGCGCGCAGTAGTTCTGTGCCGTACCACTCGAGCAGTTTGGGATGGGTAATCACCGCAACGCCATCGGGCGAAGCGGCGGCGAGAACGCCCGTAAGAGCGTGGAGGATATGCTCCCCCACGAGAATGTCGTAACTGCCACCGGGGGTTCTGAGATGGATCGTCTCAACCACCTTGGGTCATCCACTCCATGTACATCTCGGCCAAGCGGCTCGCGCCTTCCTCCGGCGTGATGTCGTCTGTGCGAAGCTCACGGTCCGCCTGACGATACCACGGCATGCGCTGCTCCATCAGAGTTGCAATGCGCTTCGAGGGGTTGCTTGACTTAGCTAACATGGGTCTGGACTCGATCGGCTGCACACGCTCCAAGATACTCTTCGGCTCGGCGGTCAGCAGCACGCGAAGTCCCAGCGAGCGGATCAACTCCGCGTTTTCCGGCTGGCAAGGCGCGCCGCCTCCGACCGCGATTACGCAGCCGGATACGTTCTGCAGGCTTTCGAGGGTTGCATGCTCGAAGTCGCGGAACCACTGCTCGCCATAAGTCTCGAAGATGGCGGGGATGGAGAGGCCGGTATCTGCCTCGATCTTCTCATCGAGGTCTATGAAAGTCGTTCCCAACATCACGGCGGCCAGGCGACCCAGCGTGGTCTTCCCCACCCCCATGAATCCAAGTAGTACTAGGTTATGTGGCATCGCAAGACGATGGCCGGCAGCAGCGTCCAATCGCTGCTGCCGGCCACTCCTCGATTCTCCGTCGGTCCTACGGGCCGAAGCCCATTCCCTGACCGTCTTCGTCCGGTATGACCGACGGCGTGATGAAGATGAGCAACTCGCTCTCCTCGATGGTTCGGCTCTTCGTTCGGAAGAACTGCCCAAGGATGGGCAGGTCGCCGAGGATCGGGTAGCGCAGGTAAGAGGTGGTGTTCTGCTTTCGGGTCAGACCTCCGAGCACCATGGTTTCGCCGCTTTTGATGATACGGGTCACTAGGGCGGACTGCTCTGTCTGATCCGGGTACTCGCCTCCATCTGGGAATTTCCGAACCTGTCCGAGTTCGCTGATCTGCGGGGCGACCGAGATCGTGATTGTGCCATCGCGGTTCACACGGGGCGCGACGCTCAGCAAGCTGGGCACCGTGACCTGCTCCGGAATGGTCTGTGTCTGCACCTGACCGCCACCAAAGCCGATGGTCTGAACTCTCGGCACCCAGATGTACAGCACCGACTGGATGGTAGCCGGCTGGTTGTTCAGCGTGGTGATGAGCGGCGCGTTGACCACCTTGCCCTCGCCGCTGAGCAGTCGGGCTCGAAGACGCGAAACCACGTTGCCAGAGGAGAAGTTTACGAAGATGGGGTCGCCGGTGACCGCGAACGTTCCGGGCGTGTTGCCCATCGAGAAGTTCACTCGCTGGTACAGCCAGTCGATGCCGAAGCTGTCCGAGCGGTTTGTCAACACGGTCACGAACTCGACCTTGACCATCACCTGCTGCGGACGCACGTCGAACATGGTGACGTATCGCTTCAGTTCGTCAATGGCTTCCTCGGTGCCCTTCACGACGATGCTGTTGTCCGTCGGGTCGTAGCTGATCATGCGGATGCCGTCGGGGATCAGACTCTCGCTGGGGAGCTGACCCTGGCCGGTTCCAGTTTGTCCGCCGGCTCCGGTGCCGATGCCTCCAGGTCCGCCTATCTGTCCGCCACCACCGGTCGGGCCGATGCCTCCACCACGTCCGATCTGCGCTCCGAACACGTTGACGCCTCCCGAGCGGTCAGCTCCGGTTGGGACGGTGCCGCCTTCAGGCGTGACGGCGTCCTCGCCGAGCGGGTACGAGCGGACGGGGTCTCCGGCGTAGAGAAGGGTCGTCTGCAGCCCGGGTCTCGGCCACTCGCGCTTCCCGTGCAGCATGAACTGCAGCATGGCCACGGAGTTCTCGTAGACTTCGCGATCCCGCATGAACAGGGCGTTGATCACGTCCTTGGGGTGCGCGGAGTTCATGAAGATCTTGGTGGTGACCTCCGGTGCCTTTACCACCTCGCGGGGTGGCGCGGACACTGGCACCGTAGGGCTTGCTGGGTTCGTGCTCTCATCATCGGGTGGCAGCACACTACCGAGGTGAGAAATGACGAAGACGCCGCCTGGCTCGAGCCGGTACGCCGCCTTCGCTGACATACAGATGTACTTGACCGCCGTTTCGAGAGGCTGGTCCACCAGCCGCACCGTCACCGGTGCGAACTCCTCGTCGGAGGTGACGAAGACGAACTGCGCTCCTGTCTGCTGCATCACCGCCTGCAACACTGCGTGCAGGTCGGCATTCTGTAGGTGCAGCGTCACCTTCGACTTCAAAACATCGGTCGTCTGAGCCGCGCTGATGGCAAATACACCCACCAGCACGCTCAGGCTGACCGCCAGGCGATAGAGCATGTCCTCGTTCCTCCTCCGTGAGTTCGTTTGCCTACGTACTACCTGCCAAAACCGCCGCCGTAGCCACCACCGAAGCCGCCGCCACCGCGGTATCCACCGCCGCTAAAGCCACCACCGAGACCGCCATAGCCGCCGCCACCATAGCCGCCGTAGCCGCCGTAGCCGCCACCGCCGCGGAAGCCGCCGCCACCATAGCCGCCGTAGCCGCCAAAGCCGCCACCGCCGAGACCACCGAAGCCACCGCCGTAGCCGCCATAGCCACCACCGAGACCACCGAAACCACCGCCGTAGCCGCCGTAGCCGCCACCGTAGCCACCGCCGCCCATGCCGGACAGCGTCGTGATCTCAGGGATCTCGGGGGCCCGGCCGGAAATGACACCCAAAATGAAGTTCGGATCGGCGTGGTACACCGGGATTCGTATCACCCGCTCCGTCTCCGTGGCAAGCTCTGGCGTCTCCTGCGTGCCCAGATCGGGTGGTGGTGCAATCGACTCCTCTCGCAACACGATCTCGTACACCCCGCCAACCACGCGGTATGAGGCCTTGACCTGCGACAAGATGTTGCGCAGGGCAACCGAGAACGGGACGTCCTTCAGGCGCACGGTCACAGTGCCCTGAATGGCGGGGTCAATGCTGTAGTTATAGCCGGTCGGGTCGAACAGGGCCTTCAGGGCGAACCGAATGTCCGCCTGGTTCAACTCGATGGTAACCATCTTCTCCTCGCCCTGCGCTTGTGCCGGCACGACTGCCATGCAGACCCAAAGCGCCATCAGCGCCGTGATGCTCAAGAACCAACTTCGCTTCATCTGAGGACACACCTCCGAACTCTAATACGCTGCGAACAAGCTTCCGTTACTCCCGATCTATCGGCTCGGCCCACCGCCGCCACTGGGGCCTATGCCGGCCGGACCGCGCCCGCCACGAGGCCCGTATGCTCCCGGGCCGACCGTCGGTCCTCCGATGCCGGCTCCCGGACCAGGTGCCATGCCACCCATCGTCGGGCCTCCGGCACCAACACCGGTTCCTGACGAGGCCAAAGTGGCGGGCAGAGCCTCGAGCTTCACCTCTACCGTGTTCGGCCGCTTGTCGCCCGAGCGAACCAAGACCAGTTTCTCGTTGTCAATCGAGCGGACGGTCCACTCGCCCACCTTGTCCCCCGGTTGCACCACCACAGGGTCAGACACTCCGGGCACCTCCAAGATGGCCGCGACCGCTTCTCCGCGAACGATACCCGATAGTCGCCGGTACGGCTGGGGCTCGACCGGAATCAGCGCCGGGTTGACGGGCTTCGGCTTCGGCTCAGCGAACAACTGAAAGTCACCAAGCATCGCAAGAAGTTGCTGCTGTCTCGCCCGTTCGTCAGCTGCCATTTCAACGGGCAAGACAGAGAACGGGTCGGCGCGGGCCACGTATCGAATTCGCGGATAAGCTGCAGAGCCCTCGGGAATTCCTTCGGCAGTACGCTTTTTCACTGCCACACCAGCCACAGGCGTCACTGGGACCACCTCGGGTGCTTCCCTGCCCGGCTGCATGGTGTCACCTGCTGGCATGCCTTCGAAGCCGCCAGCCATCGGCGGGCCTTGCTCCTCGCCTCCGCCCGACGGCATGAACATCATCACCGCCACAGCGGCGACGGCAATCAGCACCACAACCAGGGCGATGATCAGAACCGTTTTCTTGTTGCCGCTCGATGCGTTGCTCACGTCTTTGCCTCCAACCTACCGTCCCTTAAGCATCTTCGGTCCTGCAGCGGGCCCGCCTGGTCCAACCGTCGGGCCCACCGTGGGTCCGCCCATTCCCGGCATTCCCATCGGCACGCCGCCTGCGTCCGCCGAGCTTCCGAACCACGGGACGGGTTCATCGTTGATGTACTCCCCTCTAGGAAAGACGAGCACGAGCAGTGAATAGGTCCCGACCAGATTCGGAGACGTTCCCGAGAGCTGCAGCCCGTCGGTGAGAGCGATGTAGTTCGGCAGCCGATTCCAAGCTTCTACGTGCTGAAGAATCTGACTGAACGTGCCCGAGACCTGCATCGTCCCAATGGGCAGAATCGCACAGGGATAAGGCAGAGTCGGGTAGTTGAAATAGCTGGAGACGAGTTGGTTCGGATCATCTCCGGCACCGGGCACTGTCGGGCCCGAAAGCACACGTACACCGGTCTTCCGCATATGCGCGAACAGGTCGGCCTGCAGCTTGTTTCGGAACGAGCGGAACTGCGTGGTGAGCCGCCAGCGGTTCTGGTCGAGGTTGATCACGCTGGTTGGAGGCGACTTCCGCGCAATATAGCTAGCCCATTCGGCAGCTACGGCAGCCTGCTCCTCCTTGGCTTGCCGAACACGGTTCTCCGCCTGCGGACGCTGCGCAATCACCTGCTCCAGTGCTACGTTTCGGGCGTTCTGATACTCCAGCTTTTTCTGCGTCGGGGAGATGACCAGCAGGTACAGGCCGGTGGCGATGAGCACCGCCAAGACGATTCCCCCTGCGAGGATCTGGGCCAGGGTCATTCTTCGCATGGCCTACATGTCCTCCCTTGCGGTGCCTGCCTTAGGTGGTCCCGCTGCCGGACCGGGTCCTGTCGGTCCAGGGCCAGGTGCCATCGTGGGACCAGGGCCGGGTGGTCCAGGCACCATGCCGGACGGCGCACCCCCTCCGCCGGCGAATCCGGATGCTGCGCCTGCGCCCCCTCCTGACGCGGCTGCCATGAGAGCGTTCCGCGGGTTCGGCGGCACCAAATTGAACCGAACCTGACACACGACATCGACGGTGGACCATCCCGGCGGAGCCGGGCGCCCGCCAGCAGATGTGTCGCCACCGAGCCCGCCAGGGCCAATCGCGGTGGGGCCGCCCATGTCCTGTAGGCCCTCGATACCCGTCTGGTTCTGATCGAAGCCTGCGCGCGCAACCTGGAGCACGAAGTCGCGGTCGCGCAGGAGAGCAATCATCATGTCCGAGTACTGGGCGTAGTTTCCGAGTACCGCGCGCATGCGGACGGTGCATGTGGATGCGCCGGTCGGCTGCTGCGCGACCTGCTGTGTGAGTCCTCCTTGGGGCGGACCAGGCGCCGGTTGCTGAGGCTGCGGCGGAGGCGTAGGGGTGGCTCCGGCCGTGGCCATTCCCGGCCAGGTGGGTTCCGCGCCCTTCGACACATCGATGTCGCCTGCGCTCATCGAAACCAACCGCATGTACGAAGGAAGCAGGCTGGCCATCTTTCGATAGAGCCGCGGATACTTTTTGTTGTGCTCTGTGATGTACCAGGTCAACTCGACGTTGCGGAACAGGATGGCGTTGTCCTGGTAGATCTGGTCGGCGCTTGCGGCGATGCGCACCACTTCCTCGGCCTGCGGAGTCAGCTCTTTGTCTTTGTTCTCCGCTTCCGCCAGTTGCTGCTTGACCGACATTGTCCAGTAGCCGAATGCGAGCAGGGTGGCGAAGACGAGTATCACCATCAGAAACAGCGCGTTGCGGTTCCTTTTGGCCTGACGTATGTATCCCGGAAGCAGATTGAGCTTCATTCTTCGGCCCCTACTCCTCGAACGCGTGTAGCGCCATTCCGATAGCCACGGAGAGCGCCGCCGCGTTCGTCCTTACGAAATCCTCGGTCTGTCTGCGCATCCCGAGCTGCACCAGGTTGATCACGTCGAAGGGCTTGGCGGGCAGCCCGAGTGCAGCCTCGAAGAACTCCGGAAGGCGCTTCATCTGCGAGCCTCTGCCGGTAAGCAGGATGTGGCTCACTTCGCTACCCGCGCCGCGTCCTCGGAAGTACTCCACCGAGCGCCTCACTTCGGATGTCAACTCCTCGAGCGTCGGCATGATCGCGTCGAAGACCCTCTGCGTGTCGGGGTCGTAGCTTGCGAGCGAGTGTTCGGCAGGCGGAGGCGGCTCCGGTGCATAGGAGGGTTCACCCGCATCGTATCCGCCGGGCTGGTAATCCTCGTGCGTCGGGGGAGCGAGTTCCACGTCGGGCTCCACCTCGAACACCGGGCCCTGGTCCGAGACGTCCACATAGGGATCGTACGATTGATACGTTTCCGGCTGCGGCTCTGGCGCGTAGTCCAGAGGCTGCGGAGCTGCCGGGGAGAAGCCCAACCGGTCCACCAGCACCTCGGCCTTACGCAGCTTGAGGTCTTCGGCTTCCTCGATGGTGAGCGACATGGAGTCGGCGATAGCCTGCGTGAACGTGTCGCCGCCGAGCGGCAGCACGCGCGGGAAGCTCAGGAGACCCGCAGTGTACACATCGATCGAGGTCGTGCTCTTGCCCATGTTCACGACCATCACTGGGGGCTGGCCATCCGCCCCGCCGAGGCATAGGAGACGCGAAATCGCCATCGCTTGCACGTCTATGCCGACCGGGTCGAGGCCCGCGGCGGTCATCACCGAAACGATGGTATCTATCGCCGACTGCGGTGCGACGGCGAGCACGACGTCCATCTGTTGCGCATCCGGCGGCTCGTATGGGGTGGATACGCGTGCGTAGTCGGAGACGATGGTGGTCTCGGCGAAGGGGATGTTACGCTGGATCTCCCACTGCATGTGCTCCTTGAGTTCGGTGGGAGTCATCTTGGGAACTTCCAGCATTCGGACCACGACCGAAGCCTGGCCCGAGATGCCCATCACGGTCTGCTTTGTCGTGACGCCAGCTTCGGCGAAGGCGGCCTTGATTGCGGCGGCCACCACGCCGGGCTCGAAGATGCCGTTGTGATCCACACCGTCCCTGGGAGTGGGGACGATGGCCACTGCGGCGAGCGTCGGCCTATCCCTGCCTGCTCTGAGTTCCGCGATCTTGATCGTATCCGTACCGATGTCTATGCCGACCGCAGAACTAAACGTTTTCGCCATGAAGCTCCTTCTCCATTTGCCGCTTCGGCAACCTCAACTATACAGCCCAGCGAGGCCGAAAGTCAACGAGGACGCGAACGGCGAAGCCTTCCTTAGCCATGACGGACGGGGCCAAAGAAAGGTTCAACGAACGGGCTAAGAATCCTGCCGCGCGGCGGAACTCCTCGGCCGCGCGGCAGGTTCACTATCTTCCGGCAGGAACGATGTCGAATCGTGGGCTGATGGTCTGGAAGTACACGTCGGAAGCTCCGTTACGTGTGCTGGACCAGAACAGCCAGATGAAGTCCGGCCTTCCCCGCTCGGTGCTGGGATCGGCGAAGGCGCAAAGCTGCGACTCGGCGATACTTCGCTCGATGGGCACCGTAGTCTCCTCAGACTCGGCGATCCAGTCAACCGTGGCAGAGACCTGATGGCTTCCCCCACCGGCGGCCACGTAAGCAATGTTAACGCTGCGTCCTGCGTCAGCCAGAGTGAAGTACACCTTGCCGCGTGTGTAGTCCACGGTGTAGAAGCTGGTATTCCCTCCAACGCTCACCGTGGTTCCCACCGCCGCTGGAGTCGGCAGGTTCACTCCGACTCGATACGTCTGGTAGTAGGGGGTCATGGGCTGACCGGGCGCCGTGCTTCCACGCTTGTACAGCACCCATCGCCGGTCCACCGGCACGTAGTCGTTTGCTTGTGCGGCTGTCCCCGTACTGCGGAACGTGTACGCCAGATTGCCGATGGGCCGGCTGTCCACGAACTGCACAGGCTCGGTGTGCCCGCCGAGGTTGCTGGGCGTTAGGCGCATCACGCGGGGGGTGTACGACACCGTCACGATGTCCTGCGGCCCGGGCGCGATGCTCGGGAAGGTGATGGTGCCCGCCGCGGGGTCGACCACCACGTACCCACCCAGCAGCGACCGATATCGGATGCGCTCGTTCGAGCTGTCCCGCTCACCTTCACCCAGAATGGAGCGACCGTTCACCGCAACGTCGAGGCCGGACCCCGGGCCCCCGATGGCCCAGTCAATGCCCTGTGTCCGCCACACGTTGCCGCGTGCAGTGTCCAACACTGCAACCTCACTGTTGATGCGGGCCCTGGTACGAGGACGCTCCCAGTTGATAAATCCACCAGGACCCTCCGGGCCGTAGGTGGCCAGGAACAGCTCGTTCGTGTTGCGGTCTTTCATCACGCCGCTGTAGATGAGGTCGATGCGGCCCGCAGGGCCTGCAACCGGGTACGGGTCCTTGGCCGACGCGAGGCTGGATGGGATGCCTATCCTGACCGGGCGGCTCCACGAGTTCGGATTATCCACGGAAGGAGTCTCGTTTACGAACAGGCTGTAGCGGCCTGTCGTCCCGCCGTACCAGAAAATGCGCGCACCGGTGCCGCCACCCAGCACGACAGGCCGGTACCGAGGCATGGCAGCGTCTATGGCACTCCCGCCGGTGTCGCCGGTCACCTTGTGGATGGTGCCCAAGCGTCCGGTGGAGGGCGATATCTCGGAATAGAACGTCGCGTACTCCGTATACTCCTGGCCCTGGAACAGCTTCTTCACCGAGCCCTGCCAGAACAGGTAGGGCCTGGGCATGTCGTTGATGTTCACCGGGAATGTGGGCTCGAAGTACTGTGCGGAGTTAGGCACGATGGTACCTGGCAGTTCCGTGAACAGGCTGTCGGGGCTGGTTCCCGGGTAGGGTCCGCCACCTAACTGCCACCACTTGTCGCTGGCAGCGTTTCGCCACGCGTACAGGTCGAGGAGCGGCGGCGGCACGGTCCCGTGGAACTGCGCTTGCTGCACTCCGAGTCGGCCCGTGTAGATGGACCAGTTGCCGACTGCTCCCGCTGGAGCGTTCAGGTCGGTAGCACTCTCGCGCTGCGAGGAGAACGCGACCACCATCTCGCCCGTGCGGCGGTCTCGATATGCCGCTGACGCGACGTTAGCGTACCGGAACGGGTTCGTGCTCGTGGGCGGGTAGTCAAACTGATAGAGCGACCCAGGCTCCGTGTCGCTCGTCAAGCGGCTTTCGCGTACGGTGAATTTCACGCGAGGCGCAGGCTCGGAGATAGTCTCGAAGGCGCGGTTCGTCACCGGGTCGATGTCCAGTGCGAGGTTGCGCCCGTTGTACAGGTCCTCGAAGACGCGAATGTATTGGGTGTAGGTGCCGACGGGCTGGCCAATGGGAACCGCGACGCCGAGCATTGGCGGGTCCGCGTTCGGGTCGGTGGTGCCGTACGGCGCGTCCGGGATGCGCAGCGACGTCGGGCTACGGTCGCCGGGTCGCGGCTTGTGCAAGGTGACCGCGGACTGGAACCGCGGGTCCAAGTTGCTGACGAGCGCCTGATCCGCGCCGAGCCATGCGAGCGGGTTCAGGCCGTCGCCGAAGAACCCGACCGGACGCAGCGGCGGGTCGCTTACCGGTCCCGAAACCGGCAACTGGTTCAGCAGCGAGGCGACCCTCAGGTTCAGCATGTTCACGTTGCTGTAGCTGAGCACCGTGAACGGTTTGAAGAACGCGTTGTAGGGGCCGCTGGTCTGGTCGACCCAGGAGCTATGGAAGTACTTGTTGTTGTTGCTTCGCGGTGGCTCCGGGGTCCATCCAACACCGTGTGCGAGCTGTCCGAGGTCAATCGTGGGCTCCACAATGGCAAGTTTCTCGTCCGGCGGAATGTTCAGCGACGTACTGAGGGAGCGGTAAGCCTCGGCGCCCGCGGTGGGCAGGTCTGTCACGATTGAGGTGCTGACGCCCGAGATCCGCTTGTCGCTGTCCACGTCCACCCACACGTACACCTTGGCGAGGTACCCGTCGCGGATGTTCGCGGGCTGATACATCGGCACGTCGGTCTCCAGTTCGATTGGGAGGCCGACGAGCGAGCGCGCCGTCTCGTCGCCGAGTGGGTTGGGCAAGCCGACCGCGTTGTTCACGAGGTTGTTCCGCGTGCCGAGGGGGTCGGACCAGAGGCCGAGTTGTCGGCGGTCTATGTCCGGATAGTCGGGGCTCGGGTTCGGGAAGCCGACCGGCGGAATGTCCCACGGCAGCGGTTTGTACATGGCCGCCGCGCCACCACGGAACTGCAGGTCCAGTCGTGTTCCCATCACCTGTCGTAGAGAGCGCCCGGTGGAGTAGAGCAGCAGGCTCCTATCGGCGACCTCGATGAGGGTGGAGCCGCGCATGCCGTGATTGATCTCGCCCTGATTGGCGATGACGGTGTTCTCCTTGCCGCCACTGCCGTTGATTTTCACGTAGTTGTCCGTGCTGTTGACGGTCCAGCCGATCTCAGAGTTGGCCGCTCCGCCCTTCGGGTTCAGCACCCGCACAGCGAGCGGGTTGGCGATCAGTAGGGGCTTGGGCTCCATTTCGAATGGGCCGACGGCTGTCCCAGAAGGCGGGCGTACGGTCGCCTCCACCCAGTACTCCTCACCCGGTGTGAACGGGGCCTGCCTCGAGCCCTGGACAACGTAGGCATACACTGCAAAGCATGGCTTGCGTGCCGGGTTGTTCTCGGCGTAGCGCTTCACGGGCGCGCTGACACGCGGCGTGTTACTAGGTCCTTTGAGCTGGAAGGTGACAGTTCCACCCTCGTTCTCGATGTAGAAGTTGTAGGCGACCAGGTAGATCGTCGAGCCCCACTCGAGTATCGTCTCGTTGACGACGTTCAGGTCATAGGGTGTAGGTGAGGTGCTACCGGGTGTAAGCGCTCGCAGCTGGTTGTAGCTCTCTCGGCTGATTCGCTTTACGATAGTATCCTTCAGGTCAATATCGTCGCTCTGGTCCGGCGGTTCGGTCTCCTGGAACGGCTCCCAGCCCTCGTCATAGTCGGACGGTGCGGCCTGATCGCTGAACGCGTACAGGCGGCCGTTCGATGCGAGCGCATACATGAACCCGTTGGCGATCGCTACGGAGCCGAAGAACTCGGCCTGCTCAGTCAGTTGACCGGCCCAGTGGGCTTCACCCAGTCGGTCTGGGCTGAGAGTGCCGTACTCGCGTGCATTGAGCGCGATCAGGTCACCGGCCGCAGTCGAGATAATAATGCTGTCACGCGAGGGAGGAAGCTGCTCGTGTGGCACCACCTGCGCGAATGTCGGTGCGGAACGGATCGCGCCACCGAGCCCCCTTTCGCTGCGGTACAGCAACTCGCCATTGCGCGCGTTGATGTAGTAGACGCGCCCGTCTTCGGCCCCTATATACACCACGTCGTATCGTGCAGAGACGCTCTGATACACCTGGATATCCGGTACATAGCAGGGGCCGCCATACGAGAAATTGCCGACCTGCGTGGTATCACCCAGCGGCGGATACACCCAACGCCGTGTAGTGCGCCGGTTGGACGAGCCATCGGCATCGAGTGCAATCACCCTACCACTGTAGCGATCGCCGGGAGCCAACTGGTACGGTGCGGTTCCGAAGACGACCAGGTTGGCGCCGTCCCCCGTCGTGATTACGGACACCGTACCGACGATGGCCCCGATCGGGTCCTCTTCGGTCTGCCCGTCGAGGGCGCGGCCCGGGTAGATCCACTTCTCCCTCGTAGTACCGTTGCCCTCACCCGCTGCATCCAACGCGTAAATGCGTCCTTCGGTGGTGCCGAAGTACACAACGCCATCCTTATAGGCGGGTGAGCCTACTACGACCGAAGCGTAGTTCTTCTCTTTGCTCTTGTCCACGTCCGGCACGGCATCGGGATAGGTCCAGATGCGCTTCGTGGTGCCTGTGGTGGCGGTCCGCTCGTCGTAATCGCCTCGGCCCTCGCAGTCTATGGCATACATGCGTCCGTTCGTGCTGCCGATGAAAAGGATATCCTTGTTGCCCACGCGCGCCACCGTCGCCGTAGTACGAAGGAACCCACCTATCGTCGGCGCGCCGTTGTCGGCGTCCTTGTTAGGATCTTCCCAATTCGGATCGTTGGTGTTAGGGGTGGAGGGATAGGACCAGTAGGCCCACGTGTGCCCTCGATCGCCGATGGCATCCACCATGTAGATGTAACCGGCTTGATCTGCTACGAAGACGACGTCTCGGTTCTGTGTACTGCCATCCCGCATCTTGACGCGGACGTTTGCCGTCGTCGGAGTAGTGACCATACTACCTTGGTAGCCTCCGACGAACATCGCCGCGTCGGCCTGCACGTACCGTCCGGCATCACCCGTGTCGGGTGAGTAGTTCACGATCTCGAGCCACAGCTGCCCGCGCTCGGGGTCGTTCGGATAGGAGCGGCTACCGATCCGAACCCATTTTCCCCCCTCTTCCTGGTTGACGTTGTCTATTACGTCTTCGGTCAACCCGTCGTCCGGATCGAAGTAGTGAACGATGTACCGGGCGTTGCGTGTGTTGAGGTGTGTCTCCCCCGAGGACGGGAACCACACATAGATATCGAAGTTGTCCGATGCGCTCAGCTTCGGCTCCCAACGTGCGTTGTTCCACTCCGATTGGTTCGCGCTAGTGGTGACGGTCGTTTCGTAGCTGGTCTCACCGTAGAAATCGCCTGCGGTCTCGGTGGCCTGCACCCACGCGGAATCCTTCTTGAATCCGCTCGAAGTGTCATCCACCACGTTGTTCACGTTGGACTGCTGCGATGGGCTCCACACCCACTTCGCCACCGCCTCCGGCACGGTGGGGGTGGGCGGTACGATGCAAACTAGCTCGCCCTGAGTCTGCGCGTCTACGCCGCTCGGGTCGCTCGGATCGACACTGCCTATGTTGCGGGTGATGTAGATGTGTGGGATGCCGCCCCGGTGGACCACCACGGGTGAGGACTGAGCGCTAGCAGGTGGATTGGCCAGGTAGGCAGCATCCGCCACGACGATGGCGTTGTCGGGGTTCTCGATAGGCACGATCTCGCCGAAGCCGTTGTCCTCCACGGGAACGGTGTTGTACAGCGTTAGGTAGACGGGCGATGTGCTGGACGCCGGGAAGACCGCCGCGCCACCGATCCGAATCTTGTAGCCTCCTACGGTCTGAGAGACCCTGTACACCCGTGAGCGAGACACGCCGTCTTGCGTCCATTCCACCTTATACACGGCCTCGAGGGCATTAGGAGTAACCCGGGTATTGCCCGGCAGCGTGGTGCCGCTCGAGGGAAACTGGACGTACAGCGCATAGTGTGCGACTTGAGTGGCGAGGGGGCGTAGCGTCCAGCGGAAGGTACGGTCCGCGCCGTCGGTCGGGTCGTCGACAGAGCGTGCCGCGACACATCCGGCGTACTCGTAGTCCTCTCCCACAAAACCGATCGCTTGGTTCTCGGGGTCCGGCACGACCCAGGTGCCGGTGCGCGAGACGAGAGGCGGTACATCGGAGTTGTCGTTGTCCACCGCCACGGTGGGCAGCTCGTACTTTCTCAGCGGCCACCACCAGGTGAGCTGTGTCAGGTTTGGTCCGTCGGCCTTATCGTTCAGACCCGTGCGTTGCTGGTTGCCGCGATGTACCGGCCAGTCGTTTTGAGCGACGCCGGCACCGACTAGAAAGGCGCACATGGCCATGCCGATTAGCCATCGAGTATGCTTCATCAGCCAATCACCTAAACTCAAGTCCACTTTTCTGCTTGACGCGAGCAAAGCGTCTCATGTTCCGTTTCGCACTCCCGGGTCGCTACGGCCTGTCCGCGAACAGCGGAGTTTTCAGTTGCCGTGCGCCGACCAGCGGCGGGATCTCCGCCCTCACGGAGCCTGCCGCCATGCTGAAGCCATTGTTGGGCTGGCCGGGGTTGTAATCGCTGTAGCGGATCTCCACCACCTCACCCGTGAAGTCCGTGAAATTCGGCTTCTGACCGGTATATGCGTTGGTGATGAGAATGTTCCCGTTTGCCAGCTTCCGAGCGCCGCTGGCGAGCAACGACACACCTCGGAGAGTGAAGTAGTTCTCGTTGCTCATGTTCCAGATGACGTCCCACTCCCTGGGGTTCGAGGCGTTCGGAGCGATCTCGATCACTCCCTGATTGTCCGCGATAAGGATCGAGAATACGATGCGTCCGGTTGTCGAGTCCCACCGTAGCGGGGTCGCGTGTACGGACGATGGGTTAACGAAGGGTCTCAGCGTGCCATCGGGCATGCGCACCCGATGGATAACGATCACTCTGTCCTTCTGGTCCAGCGTCTGGTCGAAGTACTCTACGATGATCGCGCCGGCACCGCTGTACGCCTGGAGCTGTGTGTCGCTGCCGAACGGGTCGGTGCCGACGGCTGCACCGGTCGCCTCCCAGTTTCCCACTGCCGCCACGTAAGCGAAGGTGGCAAGCCCCGACGCGTCCACGCCGGTCTGGGTCCTATCCACTGCGTGGTAACGATACTTGCGGCCGATTGCATTCAACGGGCTGTGATAGACGATTTGCCCTATCGATTCCGCAGAGACGGGAGCTCCCACCGCGAGTGTGTTCGGGTCAGCGACATACCGGTCGACCACCTCGACCAGACGACCGTTACCTGTATCTGCTATCAGGTAATGTATCCAGAACTCGAGATCGGACTTCACCGAGAACGGGTTCACATCGCTTGGCACGAAGTCGGTCCAGGTTTTCACGTCACGCGGCTGCCTCAGGTTCAGCGGGTCTCCCGGAGTGAAGCCATACAGCTTCCCCGCCGCGAGCATCTGCTGGTCGAACGTGAAGCCCTCGATGGTGCGCACCTCGGCGCCCGCACGGTCCACTCGCACGATACGGTTGGCTCCCGTATCGGCCACGAGGTATTCGTTCCAGCCCAGCTTGTACGCTTTGGTCGGATTCGTGAGCTGCACGATCTTCAGGAACAGGTTCCCCTGATTGACCGCTCCGGCATAGGTGTTTTCGGAAGTCCAATTGACGAAGCCCTGGTTGTCAATTTCGATGAGGCGGCCTTGATCGGTCACCAGCGTGAGGGCTCTTTCGAAGATGAATGTGCCGTCGGGTGCCCACGCGGCGAGCAGCCCGTCGCCTCCTATCACACCGAGCGCCCTCTGGCTATTGCCGAGGCGCGACTGACGCACTCGGATGCAGAAGTCTTCCATGCTGGTCAGCCCCTCGTTGGAGGGCCACCGGATGTGGGTATTGAAGCGTGGCCGGCCGTTCGGGAGAATGAGCAAGTAGGCGAGCTGCCGGTTGCTGTGCGTGTTGGTGGGCACCAGAGGGTCGTTGATCAGGAACTCGTCGTTGGTAGGGATGTCCGCGTCCATCGCGATCACCATTGCACGATAGGCCGGAGGGATTCGCATCGGCGGGCAGATGAAGCTCTCGAGGCTCCAGCCACCGGCGAGATACAGGGTGTTTCCAGTGACCATCGCGGGTGCTTCGTTCGTGAACCCGTTGAAGGTCATGAACCACCGGAGCGGCGACCAGCGGTTGCCGGTGGCGTTCGGATCCACGAAGAACGGCTGCTGACCGGGAACACGCACGGCCACCGGCTGGCTCAGGCTGATGCTGTTTCGCACCTCTCCCCTCGGGCTGGTCGAGAAGTTGCTGATTCGGATGATGCCCGCGGCGGCATCTACTTCGATCTCGCCCTGTCCTTGCCGGTTGCTCAGTCGGTTGAAACCGGTAGGTTCATCCTTGCTGAGGCTCACCGCCGGATCGGGTTGTGAGACTTCGATGTCGCCTTCCGTTCCGAGGATGGGTCCGCCGACGCGAATCTCGGCTGGCTGCGGGTCGGCGTCGAAGGCCAGCAGAATGGTGACAGGCAACTCGAAGAAGCCCAGGTTCTTTCGCGCAGACGCCACCACGTAGCACATATTGTTATGGATGACCGGGCTACCGTGGAAGTGCATCTTCGTCATTGGCCGGTCCAAGAAATTGTTCAGCGGCGGAATCTTGGTCAGCGGGTCGTTATCCACGATCACGGGCGGAACGGTGACTTTGTTAGTGCCTCCGAGAATATGGTTGTAGCCGTGATGCAACTGCCACCGATACAGCAGTCTGGTGTTGTTCAGCCTCTCCTGGAAGCAAAACAGCGATCCACCACCCGACTTCGGATCGGACGTGACATCCACATTGCTGGACACGAGGAAGAGGTTGCCATTGGGTGCCAGGGTGAGCGAACCGATGATCTCCTGCTTCGGTGTGGACTCGTCCGGCATCACCATGACCGTACGGGCGATCTTGTTCAGGTTGCCCGACTGCAAGTCACGCGCCGACCAGTCTATGGTGTAGTCGGCGTAGATGTCCACGTTTCGCCAGTCGCCCTGGAAGATGAACTCGCCGGGCACGGCTCCCACGATCGGATCGGGCAACACGACAGGTGCCCCATCCGACTGCCTGTAGCCGTAGAACCGCGGGTTCAACTCCTCGAACTCGCCCGGGGTCGTGAAGAAGACTTTCAGGTTCTGGTTTGCGGCGAGGCACTTGAACTTGGTTTGTTCCAACGCATAGCCGTCCATGCGTAGCTTCTCGCCGCGTGTGCGGAACCACAGTGCCGCGAAACCAGGACCGCCTCGACCACCCGTCGTAGTGCGCTCGGTTCCGATATACACGACCTGATCGGATGCCCCGCCGCGTTCGGCTTGCGGGACATAGCCGACAGTAGGGGCCGTAACGAAGGGGTTCGTGCCGGGAACTGCTCTCGCGCCCTGCGCAACGAAGTAGCTATCCGGGTCCAACCCTGTCGAGACGATGCGTGCGACCTTGGGTGATATCACCCACGCGATCCCACCACGCACTTGGTTGGTGATTGTCAGTGCTCCTGCCGCAGCGAAAATCATGCCGTCCGAGTAGGTGAGCGCATTCGGCTGCTTGGGCAGCGAGAAGGGAATCATGTCATCGCGCGGCGGATCGATGCGCTTCCAATCGCCTGTTTGCTGCGTATCGGCCAAGCGCCGGTTTCGCACGGGGAAGGCGTTTAGCACGTACACGGCACCGTCCTGGTCCATCACCCATACCTGATTGACAGGTGGCTGAAAGCCCTGGGAAGCCTCGGTGGGTGTTTCCACTGCGAGCGGTGCGGACAGCAGCGATGCTCCCGGAACTTGAAAGCGCCATACCAGGTCGGCCTGCGTGCCCTGACTCAGGTCCGGGAAGCCGTCGTCCGGATTGCCGTCACCGTCCAAGTCACGCATCGGCTGTGCGTCGAAGGCGAGTACCTCGGTGTTAGTCGAGACGATGAGCAATCCTTTGAAGAACACGGGGCTCTTGTAGAGACGGCCGTGGTACTCGAAAGTGCTTTGCGGTGTAAAGGGTGTGCTCCACTTACCCAGTAGAGGCGCACCGATATCCTCGAACGTCGCGTTGAGCTTTCGCGAGCCCTTGCCGAACTGACGGTGACTACCAGTCAGCCCCACGAGGTTGTATGCGAACTTAAGCTCCGGAGTCGGGATGTTCAGAAAGTTCGTGCCTGCAAACGGACCGCTGTTACGGCCCAGCCCAGTCGTCGTGCCACCGGCTGGCTCATTGATGTTCGAGACCACGTTGCACGCCGTGAGTACGAAGTGCCCGGAGCCCATATCGGCGTGCATAATGACACCGCCCGCCGAGTTCAGCACGATGGGCGTCATCCGCTTGAAGTCCGCGAAGCCCTGTTCCCCTGCAGCCCCCCACGGCGTGATCGCATGGGAACCGCGGTGTGAACCGAGAAAGGTGGCCTCCCCCACAGTCAGCTTGTGCGGGTAGTTGAGCAGCGGGTGTGTGGGATTGACCAGCTGCGGGTTGCCGCCTGAACTGGACACTCCGAACGTCAGCGGGAAGCCGGAGTTGCCGTCAACGGTTTGGCTCGTCGCCTTGTCGAACCACAGCACGCCTCCCGAGTCCACGAACCTGCGCAGGCGTTCTCTCTGATCCGGCGAGAAACGCAACGTTCCCGGCGCGTGGATCAGTAGGATGTCATAGTTGGACAGCTGCTTGTCCGAGAGGTCGTCGAGATACACCTCCCAATAGGGCGCCATGCTTCTCTGAACGCGGTCACCGACGGCGAAGGGCGCCCGTCCCATGATGGCTCGCCAGCGATCATACACCCTCTGCGTCACGACAGATGGAGCATATGGGTTGTAGAAGTCCCACCCGCCCGGCAGCAAGTCCTGTCTCATCATCAGGTTGTAGAAGACGTACGGGTCTGCGTTCGTGCCGCCGGGTGACGAGGTGCTGCCGGTAGACGGCACCAGCAAGATACCAGCGCGAATGGCGTTTCTCGCTTCACCGTACACCGCTGGCTGCGATATAGCAGGCAACGCAGCCAACAACACCCCGAGGACGGCTAGTAGCGTTCGCGTCATGGACGCACCTCACCAAAGTACAGAAGCCTCGGGCTTACGGGCAGTCTGGGTACCGCAGGCAGCATTCGGCCGTAGCGATCCACCCGCATGGGATCGCGCGCGAACAAGCCGGCGGGACGTGCCGAGGCAAAGGTCGTATCGTAAACGATATAAAGGTTCGGGACGTAACTTCGGTTCTGGAAGTCCGCAGGAACGTGCTGGTCCGGGATGGTAACACCCGACTCGCCGTACTCTTTCGGAATCCAGCCCCACCGCTGCAACCACTCGGTCTGGTCAGCAATCGGTGGTGGGAAGTTCTCGGAGACAGCTCCGCGGATTGTTACCTTGATATCCAGCGGCTCGGCATAGAACGGGAAGTCGGCGTAGACGCCGAACGCGTTGAGGCGTGCCAACTCATTGGAGTAAAGTTCGCGCCTATCGTTCGGGTTGGCGTTGAACCAAGGCCCAGGAATGACGAAGAACGAGCCGCTCTGGGCATAGATCAGCGCCTCGATGCGAACATCCATCGGTTGGATGGCAAGGCGGCTGAGGAAGTACGGTCGGTTGCCCCCTCGAGATGCGATCCGCGCGTCGCTCTGGAAGGTCATGGTGTTCAGCTCACCGCTCGTTAGCAGTGGGTATCCGCCGTAGTCTGCCGGTGGGGCAAGACCAAACGAACGGTGCTCATATCTCGGGAAAACCTGCGTCGCGGCGTCGGCGAGGCCGTAGGTAGGGATCTTCTGCTGGGTTCCGTAGAACACGCCGGCATAGTTAGGCGGTGCGTTATCGAACAGGTACTCAGAGCCCGCCGGGTTCAAACCATAGTTGACGAGTAGGTTGATGAACGCGGCACCACCGGACTGCGCGGCATGTCGGACATACAACCGCGGGTACCTCCCGCTTCCTGTGTATTGGTTCGGGTCATCGCCGAATTCCCAGATCGCGTTGAACGGTCGGTTCTGCTCCACCGTCACGTGATAGGGGGCAATAACGTCCAGAGCGTCCGGCTCGAAGTTGAGGGGCGTATCGAATGCGGGACCGACGAACTGTGTGGTATTGAGGCACACGTAGTCCTTCGCTAGTAGAGCCAGCGCGCACGACTCCTCGCCGACACCCTCGTTGGCGAGCCGCCCCTTGATGATGCTACCTTCGATGTAGATGGTGCCTCCACTTACAATCGTGAGCTGGTGTCCCCCGGGGATGATGCCACGGACACGGACATTGCCCTCTGCATAGATAACACCATTGAATGTTGTCGCCGCATCGCGTCCACCCAGTTCGTTCCAGATGATAGCGCCGGTCGGGCTGTTCGGATCCTTCTCGATGAAGAACCGAAGGGAATGGCGCGGGGTCGGTTCATTGAGCGGGGTGCGCCAGCGTTGGCCGTCGTCGCGGATGTTACGTATGATGCGGAATCCGCCCGGGACCTGCGGCGTCGCCGGTATCAGTTGGATATAACAGCCCGGCGGTACGTAGTACGGACCCTGCCAGTAGGGGCTGTCTACGTTGGGCTTCAGCCACTCGTTGCGCAGGCTGCGTCCACCGGCGAAAGAGGTGACATCGTCTTGGCGGTCCGACGAGTTATCAATGTAAACGCCTTCGCCGTATCCGAGGTCCCCAGTGTTGAAGTAGCGTCCGTCGGCACCACGAATCCATAGGCCCGTGTGACGGGTTGCCGCGAGATACCGCTCCCGACCCACGCCATCCACTTCATTGATGATAGGTGGATCGAGGTACTCGATGCCGCGCGGATAGTTCTGTGTGTCGGACTGCCGCCGGCCGTCTCGAACCATTCCCTGATACGTGTTGAAGACGGGGCTCGCACTCCGCTGCATCAGGATCAGACCCAGCATATCATGACGCAGCAACCGTCCCGACGAGCTCGCCGTCGCGAACTCGATGTCACCCGCTACTTCCACCTTGTCTCCGAAGTCGGGGTTGAGGTAGATGCGCAGATCCCCCCAAATGCGTAGGCCCGAATTCACTCGCAGAGGCCCTCCGTAGGATCGCGTCTGCAACCCCCCGACGAACTGCGAGTAGGCAACCGGGTCACCGAGGAACATGGGCACCGACACTTGTCCCGCGCCGAACATAGCACCGAAGTTGACAGGGATCCCGAGGTCCGCCGGCTGCGGCTTACGGTCGAGGTTGGTGATGAATCGAGCGTAGTCGGTGATCCCGATCATCGCATAGGCGACCTTCAGGCGGAAAGTCCTCGCGGTGACGCCGCGCTTCATCGTGGGGTCGTTAGGCCTCATCTCGCCGATACGACCGACCGACTCGATCTTGATATAGCGTGATAGTGGGTCGTCCACCTTGGGGGCGTACGTCAACCGAATCAGCGCGCGTCCCTGGTCGAAGTTGAGCCGGGTGAAGGATCCGTCGCCGCCGGGATCGCCGGGGCCTCTGGGTGGACCGCCGAAGTCGTTCGGAATGTTGGGATCGGGGGCCCGAAGCCACAGGTAGTCCGGATCGTCCTGCTGGGTCGGCGGCAGGTTTGCGGGGACGGGACGCCAATCCGCCCCCTCGGGGCTGGTTCGGAGCATCATGTGTGCATAGCGGATACCGCTCTCCGCGAAGTTCTCGGCGGAGATGGACTGCGTGTTGCGTTGGGCATAGAACAGGTTTCGCCCGATGATGCCCACGAACACGAGTCCGAGGAACAGCATAACGAACACCACGAACAGCGCGATGATCAGCGTCTGTCCTCGATCGGTTCTCATTCCATTGGCTGTCATGATCGGACTCACTCCTCGCGGCTCCTACTTAAGGAAGTTGCGCACGTTCACGCGGTTAGTCAGGCTCACCATGTGAGGGCGACCTCTGGACGCATCGTAGCGCCGGATGGCCAGCGACACCAAAACCACTTCCTTCGTCGCGTAATCCACAGTGAACACGTCGCCTGGCCGATTGAGCTGGAAGTGGTAGGTGATGCGAATGTTACGGCTTCCACCGGGCATCGGATAGTTCGGGTCCGAATAGAACTTGATGTAGCCGGCCTCGAACCGTGGTAGGATGAACGCCTTCACGTCCGGATCGTTAACGTTGAAACCGATGCCGGCGAGCGCTGCGGGATCGTACGGCAGGTCGGTGTAGTTGATCCTATACTCGTTCGGCCCGGGCTCGGCATCCAGTGTCGGCACGCGGCGATAGAGCACGGTGTTCCCGTAATTAGGCCCCGGCCTCTGATCGGGACCGAACACCTTCTCCGACCCTGGCGCGATGGATGCGCTCGACCACAGGGACAGCGGCGAGTTGGGATCGCCGCGGACCACCGAGGTGGCATCGTCTCGAATGCGCACGAACCGCTCGATCCTTCGTCCCCACTGCGGGTACTTGCGATACTGGTAGTTGAAAGCGCCGTTGATGGTCGTCGGATCGGGGTTCGTGTCCTGCAGATACGTTAGCGCAGGGCCGGTGCTTGGCAGCCATTCGGTTGCATCAGGGTTGAAATGCTCTCTCGGCAGGTTGGTCACGATCTTGCCGGAAACCGGGTCGACCACGAACGCCATCGGGTCCGATGTTATGCCAGGCTGGATTGCCCAGTCCAATCTCGGATTGCCACGCTGCAAGCCATCCATGTACTCGGTCAAGTCGAACACGCGCTCCTGAGCAGTACCCGACCCGCCCGTAGGATACCGATGCCACACGGTTTTGACCCAACGCCCATTGCGCATCTCGTCTTCGGTCCAGTACACGTCTTGAGAGCCCGTCGGCGCATCGCGCCAAACGGTGATACGATAGGTCTCCGTCCAGCCACCACTCTTGGTGCGGAAGCCGGATGGGATTTTCTCCGGAAACTCCTCCCCCAAGCTGGTAGTGTTGTGCGGCGATGCAGGCTCGTCGTCCACCTTCGAGGGCTGCATGGTTAGCAGCGGCAGCACCTGCGGCCGACCGGAATCGTCGAACACTGGCTCCTGCGACTTCTGGTCACGTACGATCTGGATCAGGTCCACGCGATCCAGCGGCGTGATAACCTGTGATGCTCGCAGCCAGTTGGCAACCCGGTTTCGCTTCTCGTTGGAATCGTTCTGAAGCACCGTAAAGAACAACGGGTCATCGAGTAGGGGTTGCCCGTCGGGGCCCACTTCGAAAAAGTCCGTATTGACACTACCATCGCTCAGTCTCGGCACGATCTCGGCACGATACAATACGAAGGTATTGTCTGCCCTACCCGCAACGGCGAAGCGATCCTCGCTGGAGTTACGATACTCGGAGAACGGATCGGCCAGCCCGACGAAGTAGCGAACCATGGACACCCCTCGCGCCAGCGGCAGGGCCAACTTGCCGATGGGGGCACGGTTTCTCAGCGTCGGGTCGGTCTTGTCTATGTAGGGGTTGTACTCCGGGTTGTTCGGATCACCCTGAGCAGGGGGGAAGAAGTCAATCTTCGCATAAGGCAGACGCAGGATCCGCTGGCCTTCTGGTCGGTTCGTGGCGAACAACGAGTTAGGTAACACGATGTCGATCGAGGCCTCGGGGGCGCTGTTGTCGCGCACATAGGTAGCATTCGCCAGATCGGTAGATATCTGCTCGATCAGGCGTCGTGCCAGGTCCTGCGCTTCCGATTCCGCCTGTGCGGAGCGCGTCGTGTTGAACGATTGGATCATCGGCCCGAACACGAGCAACATCAGCACCGACGTGATGGCGAGCACCACCAGGATCTCCACCATCGTGAAGCCGGTTCGGGCCAAGCGGTGACTGCGAGTACCTATCATCAGTCCGCCACTTCCCTCGTAAGATGGGTATCGAAATCTATCTTGCGCCACATGGGGAGGAACCGCAGGCTCGGGTAGGAGTTGGCGCGTGCCTCTGCCGAGCGTTCCCGTTGGGTGGGCGCCCACACCACGCGCACCTTCAGCGACACTCCGGTTATGGCATCCACCGGGCTACCGGTGCTTTCAAAGTCGAAGCGGTCGGCATCCGGATGGTGCGAGTCGTCCGCGATGTCGATGTACGGCAGTTGTATGGCGTCACCCGGGCGTGGCGCGAGGATGACGAAGTCTTCGCTGCGTCCGACTTGCTTACTACCGTTTCGGGCAATGTAACGGTACTCCTGAATCACGACTCGCTTGCCGAGGTCGCACTGGGGGAAGTAGATGCGAGTTCCGGGCCGGTCGCTCGGCACATACGCCTGACGAATGCCGAGATTTCTCGATGCCGGCAGCCCGTAGACGACGTTGTAGGTGGCAGGGGCCTTTTGGACCTGCACGCCCCAATCGTCGTGACCCATATACAAGAAGCGATAGGTGCGACCGGCGGGCGAGCGCAGCTCTTCCGTGTTATCGGGCCGCAATACCAGCACTTCGTCAGTGAGCCGCACGATACCCTTGAGGGCGTCGAAGTCGAAAGACTGCCGATTAGGACGGTTCACGATCACCGAACCGTCAGCGACATCCACGATGAGCAGATCGTGATCGCGGCCGTCGAACTGGAGGTTGATTCCCTGGAATCGTGTATTGTCGTTGTTCAGGTCCCCGATGCGCTTGATACGGTCCAACGTCAGTTTGATGTTGTGGGGGGTTTTGTCGCCGACACGCCGCTCGTCTACGATGATGTGCCAATCCAGCACGTCGTAGTTGAAGGTAGCCTGCAGTGGCACCATCTGGCGATTGCGTAGCTCACGGAACTCGTATCCCGCCGGGTTGAAGAGCACTAGTCCGAGCGAGTAGTTCAGCATCTTGTACTGATACGGATCGTCTGGATTCCAGTCTGAGTCGACCGGGATCTCGGTAAAGGTTCGAGCGACCCGAACCGAGTTCCATATGATGGAATGGAACTGCTCGCCAGCCTGGACGATGAGAGGTTTCAAGTCAAAGCCCGTGATAGCGTTCAGGGCTGGCGGTGGAGGGAAGAAACCGTCCGCACTGACCAGCATGCTGGGATCGGTAGTCAGCGGAATATCAATGTAGTCGTGTCGTTCGAACCGCCCATTGGCTTCTACCCACACCGATACGTCCACCTTATAGGTGATGTTCTGTGTCGGCGAGACCGGCAGCCAGATCGCGCCCAAGTTCGGGTCCAGGTAGTACTCCTGAACCATGCGGCGCACGCGACCGATGGCAACGGGATCGGTGTGACTGCTTCGACTGACCCACCGGCGCTGCAGCGGCGTACTGTAGACAACAAACACCCTCGGGTCGTACAGGATCGGAGCGAACTGCACTTGGTACAGACCGCCGATGTACCGGGGGTCCGTCAGGTCCGAACCGATCGGCTTCGGCGCCGGAATGCGCAGACTTTCGCCGATGATTCGCCGGATCCGGTTGACGTCGCTGGTGTAATGGGGGTCGATCTGCCCCATCAAATCCGGGTCGTCGGTCTCCCAGTACCCTAGGTCGTCCGGTCGCGTTTCGGGGTCTACCTCTAGCACCAATCTCCCGCCGACCAATGTGTACTTCACGGGGTAGATGCCCTCGGGCAGGTTCTCCAGCCGCCCCTTCAGGCGCTCCAGCATCTGCTTGTTGAGTTGCGCGGCCATCGCCTGCTCTTTGCCGCGTTCGAGAACGAGGAAGCCGCCCGGAAACAAGCGCACGATACTGAAGATCCCGACGACCAGGATCACGATGACCACCAGCACCTCGACGAGCGAGGCGCCGCCTATCCGCCGTTTCCACATATGTCCACTCACATTCGTCCTCAGCCCGGTCCTCTCGAGGACCGGGGCACAAGTCGCTGGCCCAGCCGCGCAGGCCGTTGCTAGAAGTTCTCGGCGTTGCCGAACCCGCGCAGCGCCATGTTTAGCGAGTCCATTTTCTTGGCCGTGCCGCTCAGGGTCAACACGATGTCTGCCTTCTCGCGCTTCGGTTCCGTGTTGCCCGGGGCGCCGTAATCGCGGTGATAGGTACACCAAGTCACGATGGCGCTCTCGTCCGGGAAGCGGTAGCCGAGCTGCCGGAGGTCATCATCCCTGCCCCCGCCGGATAGGCCGAGGTCCGTCCAGAACAGCATGTAATGAAGCTCGTAAATCGGTGAGCCGTCGGCAGGCGAGCGAATCAGCCCGATGTCGTAGCTGTCGTAGGCGTAGAACTCGGCGTTACCGCCTCCGGGGTATTGGACAATCTGCCCAGCGAGGTTGTTGGCCGCGCGCCACTGTCCGTTGACCAGATGCTGGACCCGAGGATACACGGCTTGGACCACCACGTCGCCCCGTTCGGTCTTGTTCATCGGGCACTTGAACGTGGCGATGGTGTCTACCCGGTCCTTGTACAGGGGCGAGTTGACCAGTTTGTCCGGCGGGACGATGCCGCCTCCCGAGTAACGCTCCACATACCCCATCAGGATGATGGGATAAGCCTGATAATCTTGGTGGTAAAGCTTCAGCGCCGAATGAATGCTGCTCAGGTTCGACATGCACTGGGTCATTCGGGCCTCTTGCCTGGAGCGGGCGTACACGGGGAAGATGATCGCTGCGAGGATCGCAAGGATTGCGATGACCGTGAGAAGCTCTATGAGCGTAAAGGCGTGCCTTTTCATCCTGGGGAATCCCCTCATTCTCTTGAGAACTGATTTCGGATATCCGTGGGACCTTACCCGTTAGACTGAGCGTACACGGGCGCTGTTCCCGCCGGAACGCGGCTTTTTTCTCCTGGTGACCGTCTCTTTTTCGATTGGTCCGTCAGGCACCGCAGCAAACCCATGCATAATACCAGCCTTCGTTCGAGCCCGCACCAGCCCAGTAAGCTTAGTTACCTCCCGTGATCCAGTGCAGGTATGCGCGGATGGCCGCTCGGATTTGCGGCGTTAGCAAGAGGGTCGCTGCAACCCCCATCGCCAGAAACGGGCCGAAGGCGATGGTGGTCGGCGTCGGCTGGAAAGCCTCCTCGGCTTCATCCTCCTCCAGCTTTGCGTCCGGCGCGACCTTTTTGGATAGCCGCAGAACGAACCCATCCACTGCGGCACCCACTTTGGGCACGAAGAGAGGCAGCAAGTCCAGCCAGAGCAGATAGTAGAGCAACCATATTGGAAGAAGCGCGAGGGGTTCCGGAGGCTCAGGGGGCTGCTCCTCTTCCGGCTCCGTTTGCTCTTCCGAACTGCGACGCGAGCGCAAGTAGATGAGCATCGCAGCCCCCAGAACCGCTCCGAGAGCGACCGCGATGCCGATGGAGGCCAGCAGCATGTCCATCGGCAGCAGGGCGCCGGCTCCGCGCATCATCTTCACGTCTCCGTGGCCCATGGCGTCCTTGCGGAACAAGATGCGTCCGAAGGCTCCGATACCCCACAGGATCAGTGTTCCGGTCCAGGCCCCGAGAAGGAACGCGGGCAGCCGCAGGCTGCCCAGATGCGCCCATGCAGTCGGGTCGTGCGTGGCGAGACGATAGACGCCGAGTGCTAGGCCCACCAGGAGCAGCCAGGCGTTTAGCTGGTCCGGAATGATGTAGTGCTCGAAGTCTATCCAGACGATGGCGACCAGAGCGGTTCCGAACAGGGCGAGCGCGATGAACGTCGCGGGCTCCCACGCCGCCACCATGTTCTGCCACCACAGCAGCGCCCAGAAAGATGCGCACACGAGCTCCACCCAGAAGTAGCGCCAGGGCACCGGCTTGCGGCAGTGCCGACATCGCGCGCCGAGTAAGAGGAAGCTGATCAGCGGCACGAGGTCGAGGAAGGTGAGGCGAGTGTTGCAGCTCGGGCAGTAACTCCACTGCGGCTCGCGGATGGACTGGCCGCGCGGCAGCCTCCAGATGAGCACGTTCGTGAAGCTGCCCGCCGCGGCTCCCATCGCGAACCCGAAGGCGACCGTCCATGGAAACAGCATTGCTTGTGCTATCGGGTTCTGCCTCCCGGCCGCTCACACCTGCCGCTCCGATGCCTCCGCCGCATGCGGCGGAGGCAT
>JABRVX010000050.1 GCA_039961735.1 Fimbriimonadia bacterium | reverse complement strand
GGAAACGGCGGCTGGACGAAGATCGTGAGCCCCGGCCCGTTCGACCTTTCCGGTGGTGTGCACACGGTGACGGTGAAGGTCTGGGACGCGTGCAACAACCTGTCCGAAACCACCTGGACCTTCGACGTGGATAAGACCCCACCGACGTTTCAGAACCCGGTACCCACTGGGAGCTGTCTATGCAATCCGATCGAGAACCTGAGGGTAGAGACATCGGACAACTGCGAAGGCGTAGGACGGTTCGAGTTCTGGCTGGACGGACAAAAGAAGTGCGAAGGCGCCGTCGGTTACCTTGGACCGGGGCAGTGGGTAGGTATCGAGTGTCCTGGCCCGTTCACACTAACCAACGGCACGCACACGGTGCGTGTGAAGGTGTGGGACGCATGTAACAACCAGTCTGAAACTACCTGGACCTTCGACGTGGATGCGGCGCCCCCGACGTGTGTGTGGACACAGCCGTCAGGTACGTGCTTGCAGAACCCGGTCACTGCAGCGTTCGTGGTCAACGACAACTGTGGTGGCAAGGTTCGAGTCGAGAAGGTACTCCTGGACGGGAGCGAGATAGCATGGCCAGGCGTGCCCGGAGAGTTCGATAGTGGCACAGGGTCGTCCCTGGTTCTACCGGACCTGGCTAATGGCACCCATCGTTTAGAACTGATCGGGCTCAGCGACGCTTGCGGCAACTACGTGGAGAAAGGGTGCGAGATCACCTTTGTGATCGGGCCGTGCAACGGGCCCTGTGACGGGTGTTGGGGCGACGAGTTGAAGAACGTGATCCGAAGCAACTTCAAGAGCGTGGATCCGTGGGACAACGCCCTCAAAGACACGTTCCGGCCCGGCTACATCAACCTCGACGGCTTCACCATCCGCGACATCCTACTCCACAACAACGTGACGATCGACGAGAACCTGATCGTCCAGCAGGCTACGTACTGGAAGTGCACTCCGCACTGGAAGTGCGCGGCCTTCGTCATCGGCCCTGGGTCCGGTCTGAACACCTTCGACCCGGATTGGATGCATCCCGAGAAGCGGAATCGCGGCCCTGCGACCAACGATGACTTGGACGAGTCGGTGCTTCGAAAGGCTCTCCGCCTGCCGAAATCGGACGACGGCTGGTACATGGGCAACCGAAGCATCCTGTTCTCGCCGCCGTGCACCACCTACGAGTTGGGTGTCGTGTACGTGGTCCGCGACCCGAACACCGGGCGCACCGGTGAGCCGCAGACGGTGGTGTGGAGATGGGTGCTCGAGAGCCCGTTCAACGTCAGCCGCCAGCTGGGACGCACCGCGGGAACCGAGATCATCCTCCGCAACATCGAGTACTTCTCGACTGTGGCTCTGGGACGGACGCAGAAGCCGAAGATCCCGCCCATCGTCGCCGACTCGCTTCGTGAGGCGCTCAATATCCCTGACCCGACCGAAGCGCTGACCGAGTTCGAGACGATCATCGGGCTCACGAGCGTTGACTTCCACACGTTCATCGGCCCGGACGGCAAGCGTGACGTGCGATTCTGGCACCAATACCTGATCGAGAGTGACGAAGAGCCGGTCGGTTGCTTGCTGATCGAGCAGGCCGCAGACCTGTTCTTCCGACAGGAGTAGGCCCTTTACTGACTTCGGCACTACTCGCAACACAGGAGGCCGAGAGGTGCGGCCCCGCCCCCGGGCGGGGCCGCTACCTTCTCGCTGCGGGGGCAGTACGGAGAAAAGCGCTAAGAAGCGCCACCAGGCAGAGTACTGCTAACACGCATGAGAGCGGGGAAATGCGCCAGTAGGCTCGCGCCGTCCCAAAGCCGGCTCTCATTCCAGCCCTGCGTGGTGATTGGGGAGTGAGCAAGCAGCGAGCGGGCAATTCTGGCATGCGGAAAGTCGAAATACGGTATCGGTACCTGTGCTGCACCCAGAGCCTTCACCAGGCCGGAAAGGACCTGATCGGCACTCGCATGCCGTTCACGCGCTGAGAGCCTTGCCGGATTTCGCCCACGCCGGCCCAAGCCAAGGAAGATACGAGAGCCTGCGCCGCTCCCGTGGGGAATGAGCCACCCGAGAGGGCAATCCGTGTCCCACGATTTCCACACAAAAGGAGCGGCACAAGTGAATCATCGGCCATTCGGATCGTTCTTGAAGCCGGTAGCAGTGGCAGCGGTGTTGGCGGTGTCCGCGCTTGCCAATGCCGCGCAGGTCATCTATGTCTCGCCCGATGGCAACGACGCCAACTCCGGCCTCAGTTGGGGTTCGGCCAAACGCACCGTGGGAGGTGCCCTGCAGGCCGCCAGCGGCCCCACGCAGCTGTGGCTGCGCCAGGGAGTCTATCGCGAGATGCTCACGATCGACGCCGCGGGCATCGAGCTTTACGGTGGTTTCGCGGGCGATGAGGCTTCGCTCGAGGCTCGGCACGGTGGTGCAACGGTCCTGGATGCCGGCAGCCAAGGCCGCGTCCTGAGGCTCAATCGCGCGCACGGCACGGTACTCGACCGGCTCACGCTTCGAAACGGCAACGCAGTGGGATTCGGGGGCGGGCTCTACTCGTACCAGGCGGATAACGTACGCCTCACCGACGTGGTGGTGGAGGACTGCACGTCGTATACGGGCAACCATGGCGGCGGCATCGCGGTCGCTAACGGCTCCATCGAACTCACGAGGGTGCTCGTGCAACGATGTTCCACCGCGGGCTCGGGCGGAGGCATCAACGCGGTCGGTGCTGGGTTCAAGGCGACCGAGCTAACGGTGCGAGAGTGCACCGCGGCACGCGGCGGTGGTCTGGCCATGGACGCGGGGCTGGGTTACGTCACGTGCTCCAGGTTCGAGCGCAACGTTGCCACCTCGACGGCGCTCGAAGGTGGCGGCGCCATCTGGCTGCGCAGGGTGCAGCAGGTACCGTTCACACGCAACTTCTTCGTGGAGAACGAAGCGGTCTACGGCTCGGCAGCTGACCTGTACGACTACACTTCGACCGACGTCACCAACAACGTGTTCAGCCGCAACCGAGCAGGGTCGGCGACCATCCTCATTCGCGGGTATGGTGCGTGGCCGCGCCTCACCCACAACACCATCGCAGATAACGTCGCAACAGTAGGCAACTCAGCAGTGTACGTGGCCGACCGGGGCAACGGGACCTTCCGCAACGAGTTGATCGCATACAACCGTGGTCCGCGAGCGGCCGTCGGGAGGGACGGGACTGCTGACTACAACTGGTCCTATGCCAACTTCTGGATGAACGACTTCGGCGCGTTCGACTCCGAGCAGGACCTTCAGCGCGCTGGACCGACGACCACGCACACCGATCCCAAATTCCTCAACCGTACGTTCCTGGACGACCCCCTTTCGTACGAACTCTCGCCTGACAGTACGGTGCTCGACTACGGCTACCTGTATGCCTACGACGACTTCAACGGAGCCGCTCGCCCTGTCAACTCGACGGGCAAGGCACAGGCGTATCCGGACAAGGGTGCGTTCGAGTTCCAGGGCGTCGCCCAGAACGTGGACCTGGCGGGCTGGCGAGGGCCGAACGGCGACGGTGACCAGTCATTCGTGAAGCTGAGGGTGCGCGTGCGCGAGCTGAACGGTGCGCTCGTAGCCGAAGATGAGCTTCCGCAGGCAAGTCGCGGCTTCTACCTGCTCCGCGGCGAGCGGTTTGCAGCCGGGGCCGGACCGTTCGAGGTGGAGTTTCGAGTACCTGGTTACCTTTGCCGGAAGGTCACGCTCAGCGCACTGCCTGCACACGGCTCCACCGGTGTGGACCTGGACTTGATTCCGGGCGACGTGAACGGCGACAACAAGGTTGACATGCACGACGTGGCCCTGATGGTCCTGTTCGCTGACCGAACAGACCCGCGAACCGATCTGAACGGCGACGGTATTACGGACGTAAGAGATCTCAGCCTGACGCTCTCATCCTTCGGTCGCGTCGGCGACTAGGCGGGAAGCACCGCAAACTCCGTATAGCGAGGCCCCGGCGCCGAGGCGCCGGGGCCTTCGTTTGTGCCTAGCCCAAATACCGAATTGCAGTCCATCTGTACGTGTGATTAGGTTGCAACTCTTGACAGCTGGAACCAATGCGGTTAGAATGTTCACCAGGTCAACGGTAAAGAATCCGGCTGGTACAATTGATTTTGCGAGAGTGCCGGGGAGCTAAGGTGGTTGGGTATCGCCGTGGAGGTGCAGGTGTGCCATGCCTCACGGCGAGCCGAGTGTAACGCCCAAACTGCGCAGGGTGCCGGACGCGCCCCCTTTCTTGTTCCCGGTCAGTGATTAGAGAAAGTGAGATGGGCGCTCATGCGTCGGTTTCTTAGCATCTTGTGTCTGCTGCTGCCGATCTTGGCTGCGGCTCAAGTCAGCATAGATCCTGTGGGGAAGCCCGGCTCCAACTGGGGCACGGGGCCTCGGTTCGTCGAGATCATCATCCCCGAGCCGAATATGGTGGTCTCGCAGTTCGTGCAGCTCGAAATCCACTATGCGGCGACGGGTGAGACGCTGTCACGCGTGCAGCTGATCATTCTGGACGCCGGCAACAACGTCGTGCGCGTTATCGCCGGTCCCACCTGCCCCGACGGCTGCGAGTTCGGTATCTGGCCGCCCTGCATCAACACGAAAAGCTCCCTCGCTCCGCTCGCCGACGGCAACTACACCTTTCGCGCCGAGCTGGTGAAGCAGCAGGGAGGGGGCGAGGTCGTCCTGGAGTTCGACGAAGTGCCCTTCGTGGTTGACAACACCGCTCCGGACGCTGATGCTGTCATTCTGAATCAGAAAGCCTGCTACAACGCGCTAGACGATTTCCTAGAGTATCAGGGCACCGCGAACGACTTGCACTGCATCAGGCGCTGGCACTGGGAACTGGACGACGTCCAGATAACCCCCACTCAGGGTCCTGAGGACGATTGTCCCTTCACGACGCCGGTTGGAGTGCTCGACCTGACGACGCTGGCTGATGGAGCCCATCGGCTTAGCTTCGTCGTCATGGACCAGGCCGGATTCGATCCCGAGGAGCTGTGCCGGTCCCCGGGCAACATCACGACTGCGGTCGTTGACTTCTTCGTGGACCGCACGCCCCCGACTGCGGTAATCGCTGCACCGCAGGACGGGCAGTGTCTGAGAAACCCTGTCACCATCGAGTTCACCGTTGCTGACACGCTTATCGGCGATCTGGCGAAGTGCGAGGTGGTGATTGACGGGGTGGTTCGCCAGACCATCTCGCCCTGTCCGCAGGGCACTCACACCGCTGGGCCCTTCACGCTTCCCGAAGGCTATCACACCGTCGAAATCCGGGTAGTAGACGCATGCGGCAACCCGGGTGCGAGCGCTCCCATCACCTTCAAGGTGGATGATACGCCGCCCACTCTCACGGTTACCGCTCCGGCCGATGGGCAGTGCGTGAGAAACCAAGTTACCATCACGTACACGGTCGCCGACAACATCCCGGACCCTCTGCGATACTGCGAGCTGTGGATAGATGGTGTCAAGGTTCAGACGAAGGCGCCGTGCGAGCAGGGTACGCACACCTTCGGACCCGTCACCTTGAGCGAGGGGACCCACACGGTGTTCGTGCGGGCCGAAGACGATTGTCTGCATGTCGGTACCAGTGCTACCGTCACCTTCAAGGTAGACGATACGCCGCCGGCAGCTAGCATCGAGGCTCCGGCAGAGGGGCAGTGCCTGACGGGACAGGTTAGTGTGCGATTCACGGTCTCCGACAACCTACCCGGTCCGCTCAAGATGTGCGAGGTGCTGATAGACGGTGTGGTAGTTCACACCGACGCGCCGTGCGACCAGGGCACGCACACGGTAGGTCCTTTCGCTCTGTCCGATGGTCCTCACACCGTACAGGTGCGCGCGACGGACGATTGCGACAACGTCGGCCTCAGCACCCTTGTCGGCTTCAAGGTGGATAACACACCACCCACTGCCAGCGTGGATGCGCCGGCAGACGGTCAGTGTGTGAAAAGCCCAGTGACCATTCGGTACACGGTTGCAGATAATCTGCCTGGTCCCCTGTCCCTTTGTGAACTCCTCGTAGACGGAGTGGTAGTCAAAACGCAGGTACCGTGCCCACAGGGCTCCTACGAGCACACGATAGTACTGGCCGACGGCCCGCACACCGTTCAGGTGCGGGTGAAGGACGACTGCGAGAACGTCGGAACTAGTGCGCTAGTCAACTTCAAGGTAGATAACACCCCTCCGACTGCGACGGTCACCGCGCCGCAGGACGGGCAGTGCACCGGGCGCAGTGTTACGATATCTTACGGCGTGGCGGATAACCTACCAGGTCCGCTGAAGAAGTGCGAGCTGCTGATTGACGGAGTCGTGGTCAAAACCGACGCTCCATGCCCGCAGGGTGACTACGTCGCGGGGCCGTTCGACCTGAGCGATGGCTTGCACACGGTGCAAGTGCGCGTGACGGACGATTGCGACAACGTCGGTCTGAGTGCACTCGTGACCTTCACTGTGGACGACACGCCTCCTACCGCCCGAGTAGATGCACCCACCGAAGGCCAGTGCACTGGTCGGTCTGTCAGCGTGACTTACACGGTATCGGACAACCTGCCGGGGCCGCTGAAACTCTGTGAGGTTTTGATCGACGGCGTGGTGGTGCACACCGATGCGCCGTGCGACCAGGGTACCCACACCGTCGGGCCGTTCACTCTCACGGATGGACCGCACACGGTGCAGGTGCGCGCGACGGATGATTGCGACAACGTGGGCCTCAGCACAACGGTGACCTTCGTGGTGGACGAGACACCGCCGACGGTGAGGGTGGATGCACCGACGGAGGGGCAGTGTGTGCGCAGCCCCGTTTCGATCACCTACACGGTGAGCGACAACCTACCCGGTCCGCTCAAGATGTGCGAGGTGCTGATAGACGGCGTGGTGGTGCACACCGACGCGCCGTGCGACCAGGGCACGCACACGGTGGGTCCGTTCGCTCTCACGGATGGGCCGCACACGGTGCAAGTGCGCGCGACCGATGACTGCAACAACGTCGGCACGAGCACTCTGGTCAACTTCAAGGTGGACAACACCCCGCCGACGGCGACGATCACCTCGCCACAGGATGGTCAGTGTACCGGCAACGATGTCACCGTGACCTACTCGGTTGCCGACAACCTGCCAGGTCCGCTGAAGAAGTGCGAGATCCTGATCGACGGTGTCGTCGTTAAGACCGATGCTCCATGCCCGCAGGGTGACTACGTCGCGGGGCCGTTCGCACTGGCCGACGGTGTCCACACCGTGCAGGTGCGAGTGACGGACGATTGCGACAACGTGGGTGTCAGCACGTTAGTAACTTTCACCGTTGACGACACGCCGCCCACCGCTACGATCACGACTCCCCAGGAAGGGCAGTGCACGGGTAGGTCGGTGACGGTGCGCTACACCGTCGCCGACAACCTGCCAGGCCCGCTGAAGAAGTGCGAGCTCCTGATCGACGGTGTCGTCGTCAAGACCGATGCTCCATGCCCGC
>JABRVX010000049.1 GCA_039961735.1 Fimbriimonadia bacterium | reverse complement strand
GGGGAGGAGGAGGGAGCGGATCCGGGGGCCAGTCCCACGCGGGCCAGCGCGACGGAAGGTGCTGGATCTGGTCAGACCAGAACATGACTTCTCGCTCGCCCACCAGGCAACCGGGGGCAGCAACAGCAGTGTCGCTTGACCCGGCCACGTATCGTTGGAGGATACGGTCGTGAGCGTAATTCGGAAACTGATATGGACTGCCTTGATGCTCCTCGATAGGCCACCATGCGGGCACGCCTGCACGGATCCAGTCAGCCTTATCCCTGTTCCGTAAGTCTCCAAACCTGCCCACCTCGGGGCCATCCCAGGGTTTGGTCCACCGAGTCACCCACGGGTTCAACTCGTTGTTGACCTTTAGGCCTTGGGGCACTCCGTTAGGGAACCGTTCATTCACCGACGTTCCTGGCATCCAGAACCCCAGGTGATCTCTCAGCCGATACATGTAATAGCGGCTGTTGTAATACGGCGGCGGGTCCGGCGGGGGTCGGCTGAGAAGAGTTGTATGGTCAAGCTCCGGGTCCGCGGACACCAAATCCGTGCCCTTGGGCTTGTGTGCTGTGAGCCTACGGTAGTTCTCGTAGGCGGTCGTGTGGACGAGGTGACTATCGTCCCACGCTTCGCCCAGACGGACGTCATCGTATATCACCGCGTAGACGAGCCAGATCTCCAAACCGCCCATCTGCGACCCGCTACGTGCGTAGAATTCTGCCTCCCTGGCCTGGGAGGAGCCGTTCGGGGCAACGCCCTTCATGCACAGGCTTCCAGTGGGATAAACGGTGTGATACCGATCCCCCTGCGGTTGCGCATACCGAGCCGTTGCTTTGATGCCTGCCGGAGGTTGCAGATGCCTTGGCCACGCCGGGGGGCCCGGCCCAGGAGGTGGGTCGAAACCGTGAAAGGTTATGTACCAGGGCAGGTACTCCTGGTGATAATCGTGCGCGTAGCCGGTGATGCCGTTAGCCGGCACGATGTCGAAGGGACCGCCCACGACGAAGTAGATTGCCGTACCGACCCACTGCTGCGGACTGCAGCCTGGGGCCTCCACCACGTGCGCTTCCAGCGATATGTTGCACACGCCCGTCTGGTTAAAGCGCACCAGGGGGCTAGCGGTGTCGCCGCCTTCTCGCACTTGCGCTCCGCACCCTTCGAAAGTCCAGTCGTACTCCACCGTGCAACCTGGCGGGACAGGATCGAGCTGTGCCACGAACCGGTACTGGCAGTACTCTGGAAGACCGGCGCTGTCGCACGATAGCCCGCCGACCTGCTTGTCGCCGATGATATTGACGACCCGTGGCTGCGCGAGGCACGGCAAAGTTAGGATAGCCCAAAACAACGGGGATACCGGCCTCAGCTTTGCGATTCTGCCTACCATCGAATCGCCTCCTCCTGCCCATTATACTGTCCCCCCCCGTTGCTACAGTATTATTACTAGGTTCTCAGCTTTCGCCTGGCCCTGAATCGCCGTTTCCAGCGCGCCACCCCCCTATGGCACCGTCCCGGGTCGCCACCAGCAGGCCCAAAACCCTCCCCACCGGTCCGTCGCCTCTGGCCCGTTCGAGTCGCAGAGTAAACTGAGGTTCTATGAGCGCCGTCCTTCAGCGTCTGCGTATCGAGCCCATGCGAGAGGAGCACCTCGACGCCATCATGGAGATCGAGGTGCGGGCCTACGCCTGCCCCTGGTCCAGGGCTTCGTTCGCCGCCGAGTTGACCAACCACATGTCGCACTACGTGGTGCTGAAGCAGGCCGGGATGGTGATCGGCTACGCGGGGGAATGGCTGATCGTGGACGAAGCGCACATCACCACCGTGGCCGTCGCGCCCGAGCAGCGGCGCAAGCGATATGGTGAGCTGTTAGTGTGCGAGCTGCTTCGTCATGCCGTCGAGAAAGGCATGGCGCGCGCCACGCTCGAGGTGCGATCGAGCAACGTGGTCGCACGCAGACTCTACGAGAAGTACGGTTTCGTGACGGTGGCAATCCGCAAAGCCTACTACCCCGACAAAGAGGACGCTTGCGTGATGTGGCTGAACGACTTGCAGTCGCCCGAGTACGTGGAGACGCTGAACAGGCTGCGAAAGGAGTGTGCACGAAGTGCGGGTCTTGGCGATTGAGACCAGTTGCGACGAGACATCCGCTGCCGTGGTGGGAGAGAACGCCACGGTGTTGTCGAACATCGTGTCCAGCCAGATTGACCTCCACGCACAGTGGGGAGGGGTGGTACCCGAGGCTGCAGCACGTGCCCACGTGGAGCGAGTCACCCTAGTGGTGGAAGAGGCCTTGAAGCGGGCGGGCATGGAGTATCAGGAAATTGATGGCCTGGCCGTGACCAACCGCCCGGGCCTGGTGGGTGCGTTGGTGGTAGGTGTGACAGCTGCGAAGGCGCTCAGCGTGGCGTTGGACAAACCGCTCGTGGGGGTGCATCACCTAGAAGGTCACATCTTCTCGGCTCTGCTCGCCGACCCGTTTCTAACATTCCCCTACCTCGCACTGGTGGTGTCCGGAGGGCATACGGAGCTCGTGCGAGTGGATGGACTAGGCAGGTACCGTGTGTTAGGTCAAACACTCGACGATGCCGCGGGAGAAGCGTTCGACAAAGCGGCTCGGCTGTTAGGCTTGCCCTATCCAGGCGGAGCACATCTCAACCGCGAAGCCGTCAGTGGCAATCCGGCCGCCGTAAGCTTTCCGCGCTCGCTGCCAGGTGACGGCTACGACTTCAGCTTCAGCGGGCTAAAGACGTCGGTGTTACGATATGTGGAGAAGGCCGACGGGACGCTCGACGTGCCGGACGTGGCTGCCAGCGTGCAGCAAGCGATCGTGGACGTGCTCGTGACGCGTACCGTGTCGGCAGCGGAGAACGAAGGCTTGGATACGGTGGCACTAGTAGGCGGAGTCGCGGCGAATACCGCATTGCGCACCCAGTTGGAACAGCGCTTAACGGAGATCGGATGCGATTTCGTGGTGCCCGACTTCGCCTATTGCACCGATAACGCTGCCATGATCGGCGTGGCGGGCAATCTACGCCTGAAAGCCGGGTACTACGACGACCTTTCCTTGGACGTCTTCGCATCCGCACCCCTTCCAGAAAACTAACCTGTAGCATCGGGGAGCACAGGTTTATGGCTGCAGCCGCAGCGTCCAATCACCTAGCAACGCCCAGAAGTACGCTTTCTTGCGCCGAATGCGAGTGGTGTTATCCCGATTCTCTTCGGGATTGGCACCGTCTACCGAGAAGTAATGCATCCAGGCATCGCCCCAAGTCCCGCCTTCGCCCAGCACCTTCGCGAGCTCTGCCGGTTCGTCATTGAATACCTTTCCACGACCGATTAGCACGAGACCATTACAGTACATCATGAGCGCCTGCGCCCCTTGGAACTTACCATAGTCCTCGTGACCATAGGGAAGCACGTCATACTCGGCAGGAGTGATACCTTCGCATCCGGTATACAAGAACATGTTAGGCGTATCCGGGAGTACCCGATTGCGATACATCGTGTAGTAGAGGGCGAATCCCCCCGTGCCGGAGGAAAAGCTAGCAGGTAGGAGACGGTTTCCCTTCTGTTCCCACGCCCAGGAGATGCCGCCCACTTCACGTAGCAGTTCCTCGCTGTCAGAAGACTTGCCGTAGTCCGAGCCCCACGGAGAGGAGTGCGCTTTGATCGCTCGAAAGAGGGCAGGGCGCTGCATCCATTTCACCCAATCGTTCACGGTAAGGTGAGTACCTACCAAGTCGTCATGTTGCTTCTTGTCCCATCCTGGCACCGCCGCCATGATCTCTGGTACGGAAGACCCCCACTCCGTGGAATAGCACCCGGCTCGGGCAGCATCCCCCGCGCCCTGCGTTCGATAACGATGATTGCGCTCGAAATAGGCGTATAGCAGCTCTCGCTCCAGATACGGATCGCGCACCCACTGCCTGGCAAAGGAGGGTACTTTGCCCTCCTCGAACTGCGCCTCCAAAGGGCGCCCGTTACTGTCAATTGCCGGGTGCCCATCGGAAGAACGGAGGCGTGGATTCGGGCGCAACGCTACCATGGAAGCGTCTAACCGCGACACCGCAATCTCGGGGCGGGCGAGTGGGTTGGGCAGCCTCCGGTCGTCTGCCGTGCACTCGTTGTCTACGGGGCCCACTCGCGAAACACGAAGAGCTTTGCCTTCGCGCTCGATACGGAAAGCGCCGTCTTGCACCAGGAAGTAGTCACGAAAGGTATCAGTGCCCGTCTCCCAGTCCTCGGTCGCCTGGGTGATGTCCTTGTCCGGATAAACGGCGACCACGAACGGTAACTTACGCTCGTTTCGCTGATAGACCTTCTCCCAGTCCCCGTCCAGGTCTGCGAGCACGATGTCCGCCACGCTGGACACCGGCTCGGGACGTGATACCAGCCAGTGCACGCCCGCGAACTTCTTCTCGTTGTCGGTGCCCGCGTTCAGCACGAGGTCCCCATCCTTCTCCCAATAGTTCTGGCGAACGATGGATGCAGCGGGGAACCGTCCGACGAGGATCACCCCACGCAACCCAACACCTGCCCGGTGCACACTCTGCAGGCAGCGTCTGAGTGCTAACACGGTCAGCCCGTTCTGTTTGCGTTGTCCCGGCTCCAGCTTGGCTTCCAGGGCGAACGCGTGATAGCCGTCCCGTGCCAGGTCTGCGACAAACGTTTCCAGCGGTCGGTCCAAGGCCCTCGCGCCTGCGAGCGGCTCCAGCAGCCGGCTCTCCACGATCACCAGCACCGTTCCCTTTCCAGAGCCTTGCGATTCGAGTGAGTAAGCGCCCTGTAGGTTTCGGATTCGGCGGAGGTACTCGATTTCGGGGTAGCCGTCACGGTTGACATCCAGCTGCTGCACGCACGCAGTCTCGACCGCCGTGCGTACGACATCGAACGAGGGAGCCGGTGCAATCTGCAGCGACAGCGTGGCCAGAAGGGACAGGATGAAGCTCATGGGACCATGATACACCGATCTCGCAACAAGACTGCGGTCCCGGCGACAGCTACGCTGCTACCCAGAGTTCCCGACTAGCCCCATCCCTCGGGGGCGCGCTAGAGGAGGGGCTATTCTAAGGTGCTACTAGAACCGGTGAGCGGCCCCACTTGGTCATGTACCGGAACGCCTCGTCCAGCGTCGGCATGGACATTGCGATCCCTTCGGGGCTCAGCTTGATCGCAGTGTCCATTGCCTGCCGTGCCTTTTCCGGCTGATTGGCCCTGGAGTACACCGCGGAACAAACGTATTGCACCCATGCCGTCTGACCACCCACTACCTGTGCGCCGGCAGCGAGCCTAGCAGCATCTGCATTCCGGCCGCTGAAAGCGTGCGCCAACGCAAGACCCGCTAGGGCACCGGGCGATTCTCCTCGCGCGGTGAGTGCAATCTCGAAAGAGATGCGAGCAAGGCGTAGGTACCTCTCAGCAGCCTTCGGATCTGTGGTAAGCCGTGCGGAACGCATGTTCTCCATCGCCCGCGCAATGTGTACTTCCGACAGCGCGGGATTTTGCAGCAGCGCATTCTCGTATGCCACACGAGAAGCTTCGTACTCTCTCTGATCGTAGTAGATGCGACCGAGGTAGTAGTACACCTCGGGGTTGCTGAACCCACTGTCCAGCAAGTCGGTCGCAGCTGCCTGTGCGGCTGCGGCCTTGCCGCGATCCAGCACGATAAAGGCTTGGCACAGTCGCACGAACAGCGACTTCCGATCTTGCTTGAACGCCTGCTGCATCAGATCGTCCGCCTTCGTATCCTCCCAGCGAAGCGAGGCCAGCACCGCACCCATCGCATAGGTGCGCGCATCTCCCAGCCCGCGCTTGACCAGAGCATCGAAGGTCTTCTGTGCGTCCACGAGCTCCCCTCGTCGGAGCTGTGCGTACATCATCCGGTTCTGCGCATCCACGTTCTTCGGGTCGCGTTCGATTATCGGACGTAGTATATTCTTCGCTTCACCGAACTGGCCGTATTCGAAAAGCAGAGCTAGCCTCTGGTTGAGAGTAGCTTCAGTCGGCTGTCCCAGCGCACGCAATCGCAACTCGATGGCCTTGTTATGCGCATCGATCGCAGCTTTGAACGCGGCTTTCTCGTTCTGCTCGGCCTTCTCCGGATCGTCCCCTGTCGCCCGCACGGCAATCGCTTTGCGAACGTGAACCTGCGACAGAATATCATGAGCAAAGGAGGATGTCGGGTCCACCTCGATGGCGTCCTCGATGTACTTCTGGGCCTCGTCGAACACCCCCATGCCTAGGTTGGCGCGTGCCATCACGATAAGGGCGGGAGCGTACTTCGCGTCGGCTTTCAGAGCGACTCGGGCGGCGAGGATAGCATCTTTCCACTTCTGCTCTCGAAGGGCCTCTTCGCCGATCTCTGTGTGGTGCTTTGCGCCCAGCCCGATCTGATTGTCGGTCGTGAGCTTATAGGTCACGCGTTGTGAGCTGCCGTCTTCCGCATAGGCAGCAATCACCAGTGTATATGCGCCGTCGTCTCGCTCGATTGTGTCGAACGTATATTCGTAGGGGGTGCTCGTGTCTATTCCGACCAGCTCGTCGTTCAGGTAGAACTCCACCTGCTGGATGACGCTATCGGACTCGCAGGTGGCAATAATCTTGAACAGGCCCGCGATGGTATCCCCGTCCTGCACGTTCACGTTGACCTTGATGTCCGCGAATGCAGGAGCGAAGCACGCAAAGCAGACTGCGGTCAGCACCACGCGAATGGCGTTCATCGAGACCTCTCTCCGCCGCGCTGCGGCTACTTGATCTTGTATGCGCTAAGCTTGTCGGTCACGTCGCCTTGGATGTCGTAGTGACCGCGATCCTTGGGCACCACTGCCTCTCCGTGCGACAGGAAGTCCAGCACCTCGTCAATCACGAAGTCCGGCGTGCTAGCCCCTGCCGTCACACCTACGGTTTCCGCATGCTCGAGCCATTCGTCTTGGATCTCGTCCACCGTTTCAATGTGATAGGCGGGGGTATTCGCCTTCTCGATGATGTCCCGCAGTCGGCGGGTGTTGGCGCTGTTCTTCCCTCCGATGACCAGCACGACGTCCACCTGATTGGCTAGCTGCAACGCCGAAGCCTGCAGCTCGTCCGTCGCGCCGCAAATCGTGTTCACTGCCCGCACCTCGAAGGCCACCTTAGTCAAGGCGCCGACGAGTGCCGCGAAAGTTTCCCCCTGCTGCGTGGTCTGACTGACTACGCCAACCTTGCGCGGCAAGCCCACTTTCTCGATGTCCTCTGGGCCGGAGACCACTGTGTACTTGCCCCCCGCGGCCTCGATGGACCCAATGACCCCGCGCACCTCGGTGTGGCCCTGGTCGCCCAGAATGACGATCTCGTACCCCTCTTGCACCATCTTCTGGGCCGCTTTGTGAACCTTGGTGACGAACGGGCACGTCACATCTACGATGTCCAAGCCCTTGTCCTTGGCATCTGCGATGGTCTTCGGCCCGACGCCGTGAGCGGACATCACGACTATGCCGTCTTTCACCTCGTCCAGGCTACCGCAGAAGCCGATCCCCATCTCCTTATGCTTCGCGACCACCTGCGGGTTGTGAATGATCGGGCCCAGCGTCGTCAGGTTGCCGCTACGCTCGGCCCGCACGCGTTCCACGATCTCTACCGCCCGGCGCACGCCGAAGCAGTATCCGTAGGCATCGCCTAGAACGACCCGATGCTTCCTCTTTGCTCGCCGCTTCACGGCACTTTCTATCGCCAAAACGCCCCCCATTCGGCTCCGTATAGGCTGCGATTGTACCTGCGCCTCATCGCCCCGGGTCCCCGAACAGCTCCAACGCCAGCGCAATCGCCGGGTCCATCTCCCCTCGCTGCAGCGCCATCGCAACCTCCAAGCCCGTAACTCGATGAGTCGGCTGAACCGGGTTCGCCTCCAGGCGAATACCGAGAGGGGTCAGGTAGTCCGCAGCGGGATACTGCAGCATGTAGCTCTTGCCGATCGGCTCGGACTTGCTGGCCAACACCACGCCCGCAGAGGGCATGCCGATCACCGCGAGCGGTCGCCCGGCTTCGACGAGTGCTCCGGCGGCAATCTCTGCGGCGCTGCCCGAGTTCCCATTGACCATCAAAATCAGCTTGCCGCGAAACGGGCCGTAAGCCGGTTTCGGAGAGAACAGCTCCAGGCGGCCCGCTTTCTCGATGGCGGCAAGGTCCTGAAAAGCCGACAACGACTTCGCGGTTGGCGTGTAGGGCTGAGCCTCCGTCATCTCCAGACCTTTCTTCGTAATGAAGAGCCCGAGGGAAGTCCCAGGACGCAGGAAGTAACTGCACAGATCCGCGAGATACGACAACGTTCCACCGCCGTTGTCGCGGAGGTCCACGATGATGTTCTCGAACTTCACGGCGTCCTTCATGGTTTCGCGGACCCAGGTCGTGCTGTACCCGCCGTCCATGAACGAGCGGACGCGGATGTAGGCCGTGCGTGGAGTCACAGCGTAAAACGCGTTGGGCGGTCGGTACTCGAAGGCGCGCACGCGCACCCGCCGACGATGGATCGAGCCGTCCGGCTTTCGGTACTGGATGCCTACGGTGGTGCCCGCCTGGGCGAAGAGCCCTGCGTTCGTCGGCCTCGCGTCGTTCACCGACATGATGGTGTCGCCGATCTCCACGCCGCACTCGTCCGCTGGCGACCCAGGGGCAAGCTCCGTGACCACGATTTCCCCACCTACGTGATCGCCGTACGCTCCAATGCCGACCAGTTTCTGAGTGACCAGATACTGCATCGTAGCGGGCGTCAGTATCTGGAGGTGGGACACCTTGGTGGACGCGAGCGCTTCACGCAGCAGCCCAATGAAGGTGGCATCGTCCTTCGCGTCGTCCAGCTTCGGCTTGTACTCCTCCATCAGCTTCGGCCACTCCTTCAGCTTCCCGGCAGGGTCGTACGCCTTGTCAGCGAGAGTGGAAGCGATGCGCTCGAGCATTGCCGCGCGGTCGGCCTCGTCAAGGGTCTGCGCGATGCACGGAACGAGGGGCCAGGTGAGCAGGGCAACAACGATCAGACGCGTGGAGATCAGCTTCATGCTCTTCCTCCTGATACGAGCGCACGCCGCAGCGGCGTGCCCGCCGATCTTGGGGGATGATGCTCCCTCTCGGTCTCTCAGCAGGGCTCGCCTTCCGTCATCAGCCAGTCAATCAGGTGCCGGAGCTTCCCGATTGCCAACGCCACCGCAGTGTCTGCGGCCCCATAGTACATGTACACCTCGTCCGTGTTTGCATGGTACGTGGTGCCGCAGGGGAACACGACGTCCGGAACGTCTCCGACCCGCTCGTAGTCCTCTTCCGGCGAGAACACCCAGCTCGGCCCCCGCCGGATCATCTTCGTCGGATTGTCCAGGTCGAGCAGGGCGAGACCGAGCCGGTAGATCGAGCCTGAAGGCGTGACCCGAACGCCGTGATACATCACCAGCCAACCTTCAGGAGTTTCGATGGGTGGCGGCGAGAGGCCGATTTTGTTTGCGTCCCACCACGCGCCTCTGCGTGCCTCGATGACCACCTGGCTGTTGCCCCAGTGTGTGAGGTCGGGCGAGAACGAGATCCAGATGTTGGCTCCCGCGCCGATGAAAGCCGGCACCGGCCTGTGGATGAGCGCCCATCGCCCGCCGAACTTGCGCGGAAGCAGGGAAGCGTCCTTGTCTTCGGGCGGCATGATGACCCCACGCCGCTCAAAGGTACGAAAGTCCTCGGTGAGCGCCAAGGAGACCAACGGGCCGCCCGCCGAGTACGCCGTATAGCAGATCGAATACTTGCCCAGCTCCTCGAGGTACACGATGCGGGGGTCTTCGACGCCCCACAGCTCCTCGGGGAAGTTCACCGGATCCGGCGAGAAGGTCGGTTTCTGGTCCACGACCCAGCCCGTGATCCCGTCGCGGCTGCGGGCGGCCGTTAGGTGCGAGTGCCCCCTCCGGTCCTCGACCCGGACCAGCAGCAGCGTGGAACCGTCTTTCAACAGCGTGGCTGCGGGATTGAAGACCGTGTTGGCCCCGTACGGCCAGCGCTGGGCGGAAAGAATCGGGTTTTGGGGATGGCGGACGAACAACTCGTCGAACGGAGAACGGCTTAGCTTCATACTCCTCGCTCACTTCGGGCGGATCGGATTCCACGCAAGCGAGGGCCACGACGCCGGACCGGCACCGTCGCAGGTCGCTCACGCTACTCGCGAGCCGCGGGATATATGTACATTCTCTGCGCGACGGGCCGCGATCCTGCAGGTCAGGTTGACTTCCCACACGGGGAGACGCATAATAGGGCTCGCCGGAGTGGTGTCCGAGTGGTCTAAGGAGCACGACTGGAAATCGTGTAGTCGCTGAAAGGCGGCTCGTGGGTTCGAATCCCACCCACTCCGCCAGCCGGAAGTGACTACACTTCAGACGCCTCGAGGCGGGGGGAATCCGTGAACAATGGCCCGAACGGTGTGGACGCGTTTGTCGCGACGGCTCCCGAGACTGCGCGAGGCCATCTGAACCCACTTCGGCAGACCATCCATCAGGCCGTTCCCGAGATTGAGGGGGCCTCGGATCCGGAACTCCGTACTGTCGCCATCGCGGCCCACTGGCATCCTTCGATCTCCACAGGAACCACATAGGGCTGTACATCGCTCCAGCCTAGTGATCGCCGGGCACGCCGATGACCGGAAGGGGCACAAGACTGCGAAGGCGACGATCCAACTGCCGCTCGATCGGTAGATCCCCGCCGAATTCGTCCGCAAGCTAATCGTAGCGCGAGCGCTCAAAATCGAGGAGTCGACGAATGAAGACCGATTCGGCGCGTGCGAGCGCCGCGGCACCCCTGCGTGGTGTGAGCACGGCGGGCCCGTCTCGGACGTCCGCGACAACGGCCTGCGCAGTCCCTCCAGAGCATTGGCACCGAGCGCAGGTTCCCGTCTTCGCGGGAACGACAGCTAGCAAGCGATGTGTGTGTAATGTATGATTCGTTCCCGCGAAGACGGGAACCGAGGATGCCGGGGACCGAGAGAACGCACGATGCTCCGTATCCGATGCAGCGTCCATAGTAAAAACCTTGCCAAAGTATCGAACTTTTTTGCCGAGATGATTGCTTGGTTGGTACTTTTCGCCTACCACCGTGCTAAGATACGACGTTCCGTGTGGGCGCTCGGGCTGTTGCCAAGCACGCCGATGCCGCGCGTTCACCGAGCCAAGAAGCTAACGAGGTGAAGTAATGGACAAGATGGAGAAGAGGAACATGGCTTCTCCCGACGAGACGCGAGAGTTCCCGAAAGGCAAGCTCGACCTAATCACCGTAGGGGGTGTCACTTTCGGTCGTGCGACGCTCGACCCCGGCTGGCGGTGGTCGGAGTCGGTCAAGCCGATCGCTCAGACCGAGAGCTGCCTCGCCCCGCACACCCAGTATCACGTGTCCGGCAGGCTGCGCGTCCGGATGGACGACGGTAGCGAAGAGGAATTCGGGCCCGGAGACGTAGCCAAGCTTCCGCCAGGCCACGACGCTTGGGTCGTCGGGAACGATCCCGTAGTCCTGATTGATGTGACCGGCATGGGTGAATACGCCACTCGCTAGTCGTACAGAGGCCGTCGACCCGTGAGGTCCCGGAGGCCGTCGGCCTCTCCCACGGTTCCTGCGCACCGAACTAGCCATTCCACGCGTTGCCGCCCCAACAGCGGATCGGCTATTATGCTCTCCGGGGGACTGGAGTTACATGGCATCATCCGGCGCGGCGACCGTCGAGCAATACCTGGCCGAGCTGCCCGAGCACAGGCGGAAAATCCTCGACGCCTACGCTGAGGCGGAGAAGAAACTCGATATGGGCAAGTCGTGCGTCCGGTTCAGGAAGCTGGAGGACCTGCCGCTGGACCTGATCGGCGAGGCCCTCGCTGCGTTTCCCGTCTCGAAGCTGATGGGTCTGAACGCAGCTTCGAACGCCGGGAGATAAATAGTGCGACCCACGAGCCCGACCCAGAAGCGCCGTCACGTACGGTGGCGGCGGGGTCTAGGATTCGGAGTTGGTTTACCTGCAGTGTTCCTGCTCACGGCAGCCGCCGTCTATTACGGCGAGCTACATCTGACGGTCCGCGCCACGCCCAAGCCGATCAGCGCACTTCTGCCACAGCCCCGCGCCGGAGAACGCCTACTCGTGCTCGCCCCACACCCGGACGACGAGGTTTTGGGCTGTGGTGGCCTGATCCAACGTGCACTGGCCAACGGTGCCGACGTCACGGTTGCCGTGATAACCAACGGGGAAGCGTTCGAACCGAGCGTTGCGCTGGAAGAGCGTACCCTGGAGCCTTCTCGCGAGGACTATCGGGAGTATGCCGCCAAGCGCCGTTTGGAGAGCCGAGAGGCCTTGCGCCAGCTCGGCCTGCCGAACGCCCGGCTACGGTTCCTGGGCTACCCGGACAAGGGTCTTGCCAACCTCTGGAGTAAGCACTGGAGCGAGCCTGTACGCACTCGATTGGCAGCGCGCGACGGTGACCCCTCGCGGTTGCCGACAGGCAGCGATCTCGCCGACGACCTATTCGCTCTCCTCCTCGAGACCAAACCCGATCGCATCTTCGTTACCCACCCCTTAGATGATCATCTGGATCACGCGATGGCATGCGCTTTCCTGCAAGTTGCACTCCTTCGATACGCGTCCGAGGTACGAGAGCGGCCTCGGCTCTACGGCTACTTGATCCATCGCGGTGATTGGCCCATCCCACAAGGGCGCTATCCCGAGGCGTCGCTCAAGCCGCCGAGTAACCTCGACGACCGCGCCGCCCTGTACCTCCCGCTGACGGAGGAGGAGATTGCGGCGAAGGGTCTGGCCTTGCGCTCCTATGCCTCGCAGACGCGCTTGCTGGGCCGTTTCCTTAGTAGCTTCGTGCGTGCCAACGAGTTGTTCTTCGAAGTTCCCCAGCCAATTCGAGTTTCGCACCGACGCATCGCGCTAGGCGACGCGAGCACCGAGTGGGCAGGCCTGGAACCCGTGTCGAAGGAGCCCGTGGCCGACAAGCTGGTGCGGAACATCGTGCCGGGCCTAGACGTGGAGGCTGTGTACGCTGCGGCGTCGGCGGGACTGCTGCATCTACGCTTCGACTTGGCGGGGCGGATTGCACGTTCGGGGGAGTATCGTGTCCTGGCTAGGTGGTTCGATGCCGAGGGGCAGAGCGTGCACTTCGACGAAAAGAGCATTCGACCGAGCCGAGGCGCGCAGGGAGAGCGGGTGTACTGGCGCAACAACACGCTGGAGATGTCTCTACCCATTCCCGCCAAAGACGCCGAGTGGGCCGCTGTCCGGATGGAGACGCGCCTCCTCCGTCTGACCAATGACCGCACCCCGACCATCTTCCTCCGCCTGCCACGTTTCGGCGACTAACGAACACCGTCGTGCCCAAGCCGGGAATCGCATGTACTGGCGACGGGGCCTGGCACGGGCTGCATCGGTAGGTGTCTTGACAAACCGCGTAACCTGTGGTTCCATGCCTACTTCTACGACTCCGAAGGTAAGCGGCGATCTCATGTCTTCCGCAACAAGACGGACTACGTGGCGGAGAAGTGGGGGATGGAATACTTCGCGACCAGTCACTACCGCGTGACGTCAAGGGGCGATGTCGCCATGATGTTAGGTGCCGACCCGAACGACGCGAATGCGGGCTATGACCTTTGGCTAAACGACCGGAACGTCACGCTGGAGGTGTTCGGCCCGAATCGGTTTCGGTTCGGCGCCCCCGGCATCCTGTTCGAGACGGGTGACATGTTCTGGACAGGCAGTTCGC